>JAITES010000003.1 GCA_031281925.1 Treponema sp.
GCATTTAAGACCATGGCCCGTATAGAGTCACCTACAATGTCTTAATATATACCAAAAATATACCAAAAGCAAAGACCCGGCAATAAAAAACCCCGGGGAAAGGAGTAACCCCGGGGCACAAAAAAAGGAGGAACATGAAATAAACAATACTGCTATTTATTCAAACACAGATGGTTAAAAAAGGTAACATGAATCCTCAAAAAATCAAGGATTTTTGCCCCACTCGGCAATGAAGTGTTCATAGGCGGCTATGGTCGCCGCCATGGTGATGTCCTGGACTTCGCCGCGGCCGAGCCAGCCGTCGCCGTCCATGTTGTAGAGATGCCGGAGGGTTCCTTCCAGATCCTCAATGGTACAGGAGGGATCCTGCGCCTTGCGGCGTTCAAGACCCCGCAGTTCGGCTTCAAAAGTTTCCCGGTACTTTATATCCTTCCAGGCGGTAGAATCCCCCACCCTATTCCTCCGTTCCGTATCGAATATGGCGGGCCGTTTCCAAAGGCAGGGAAGGAAAAAATGCCCGGTAAGCGGGGTTAAGGCTGAAGACACGCCTTAGTACCCAGGCTTCTCTTTCATCCAGTTCATATTCATAACGAAGGTCAAGTTTTTCACCCAGGATGCGTACCATAAGGCCCTGTTCATCCCACTGGAGGGAGAGATCCTGCCGGAAGAGATCATCCGGGGAGCCTGACTGCATGTTCCAGTAGCGGAGCCTGTTATCCCTCCCGTAGAGGGCGCTAAACTCCCCTGCGGCGGAAACAACACGGGTAATATTGGCCCGGCTGTCAAAATCGTAGTATTCACGAACTTCGGTTTCCCTGCCGTTCCCCACGGAACTTTCCGCGGGCGCTTCGGTTTCCCCGGGCGCCTCGGTTTCCGGATCCGGCGGAGCTTCTCCGCCGTAAGCACCCTCGATGCCGCAGATTCTCGATTCCCCCGCGACAAGAATTTTGGGAAAGGCATAGAAACCGTAGGGATTGCCGTAACGGTCATACCAGGTTTCCGTGGACCGATCCCCTGCCCCGCTCAAAAGAACATAGTAGAGACTCTCTTCCCGGCTGACCGCATAGCCGCCGAAGGCCTGACGGTATTCATATAGCCAGCCCTCATCCCCTCCAAGGGTAAAAGACGGCATGTCTGTACCGGAGGGAGATTGCAGCGCCGCCTGCAGAAGGACGCCTTCGCGGAGAAGCGGAAAGGCCCTAAGTCTTCCTTCGGCATCCTTTTCGAGCTTTATGGCTCCGCCGGGTAATTCCAGACTGAGGGAAAGAGCCCCTTCGGGCAGGGTGAAGGCATCGGGAGACGCCTCAAGGGGCCAGTCAGGCCGCCAGCTGATCTCCTGCCGTTTGATAATTTCCAGAACAGGTGAAACCGGGTAGATCCATTCGGCGGCCTCCCCTTCCCCGGCTTCATCCTGGGCAAAAAGCGGAAATACAAGGAGGGGAGAAATGAGGCACAAGAGTAAAAAACAGCGCGTGTTCATTTTTTTCTGAAAAGCGCGGCTATCCGGCCGGGGAAAACGCTTAACACAAAGGCCCAAGGCATAACAAGGGCCTGGGTAACCTGATTCTGCTGCCAGAAACCGGGGCTGAGTTTTATCAGGATGCTGACCAGGCCCCCCAGAAACACATAGGTCCACAGGGATTTAAGAAACCTTTCGGCCATGAAGCGCCGGCGGCTCTTCCCGGAGAAGGCCCGGATAATCCCCAGAGGCACCGCGGCAAGGAGGAGAAAGTTAACAAAGATAACATTGCTGTTGTGCCAGGCATAATCATGGTCCGTAAAGAAGGTAAGGAAGAATAACAGCGATCCGGCGATACCGAAGAAGAGCCCCAGCCCTGCCTGCAGGATGCCGTCTGTACGGCGCAGGGCCGTTTCCGCTTTCTTGAATTTGGGATTTTGCCCGAAAAAACGGATCAGGGCCAGAACCAGCGCTATAAAGAGGCCCAGGCACAGTTCCCTGGGCCACTGAAGCCGGGGCTTGTCCAGAACAGGAGGCCGGTTCACCGAGCGGTTGAACACCTCGATATCCGAAACAAGTTTCCGCGTTACCCCGCTTTCATCAGTATAGCTGAACTCAGCGATCCGTGTACCGACTTCCGAGGGAAGAAACATTTCCTGCCATACGGTAATGGGGGTATCAATATCCTGACCCATCCAGAAGTTGAGAATCCAGTCCAGGAAAGGGCTAAACCAGGTATGCCGCCTTACATGCTGCCGCAGGGTAAAACGACCGGGTACGGCTTCGTAGGTGCTGCGGAACTGACCGTCTGTAATCATGTCAATGATATTGAGAAGCGGGCCTGTACAGTTATGCTTGAAATGGTGGTAAAGGTAAGTCCGGTTTTCCGGCAGCACATTGTTTTCCGCAAAACGGCGGATCTCTTCCTTTTTTTCCGGACTCATGTCGAGCGTGTAGAGGGTGATGTCCCGGTTGTTGCGCCGGTAGGCCCGGTAATTGAGATCCGCCGGGGAAACACCGCACATATACACAAGACGGCCCATGGCAAAACTGCTGAAAAAATGATCCGCGTCAAAGGAAAAAATGCCCCAATCGTAGAACCGGCTGCTGCCGTCGAAGGCGTCTTCTATAACCAGGGCGATATGACCCCACCAGAAATACAGCTCGTCTCCGGGCCCGATAACGGCTATTTTGAGCGTAAGCCCCTCACCCCGCCGGGCGCCTTCCTGGGCCGGAAGGGAAAAGACAATCCCTGTAAAGAGGAGGAAGGCCAGGAAAATTCCCCGGCGTGTTGAAGTTTTCAATGACTCTCCCCGCCCTGAAACCCCACGCGAAAGCGTGTTTCCGGGTATGGACCTGCCTGCGGCTCAGGCGTCCAGGCCCAGATGCGCAAGAAAGCCCTGCATGTTGATAAAGTTACTGTCGCGGATAAAGATTCCGTCCCGGTAGTAGCGGATATAGGGGATCTCCTGATTCCCAAAATGGTTCTCCTTGAATTCCATAAAAGACTCGTGGCTTAAGCCGTTCCATTCAGCAATATCGTATTCAGTATAGCAGATGGAGAAGCCCTGCGGATATACCGCCTCAAGGCGCTTTTCGGCCTCCGCCAGCCATCCTTTCACCATGATCCACTGGGGACACCAGCTTTGAGTCAGTATGATTGCCGCCGCTGGAAAGGAGATAAGCGGCTTATCAAATTCGCCATGTTCCATGGCATAGCGGCACTCCGCTTCGGTAAGTTTTCTCATACATTCAGTATAATGAAAAGTTCCGAATTTTGTACTGGTGAACGCAGAAAAAAGCCCGGCATGGCCGGGCTTTGAAAAACTTTACCACATAAATCCGTAACTCAGCCGCCGTACACGGCGATCATGACCCCCGCCGCTATGGCGGTTCCGATAACACCGGCAACATTGGGGCCCATGGCATGCATGAGGACAAAGTTGCCCGGATCTTCGTCAAGGCCGACCTTGTTGGATACACGGGCAGCCATGGGAACCGCGGACACGCCGGCGGAACCGATGAGGGGATTGATCTTCTCTTTAAGGAAGAGGTTCATGAACTTGGCTACAAGGATACCCGCGGCGGTAGCGATGGCAAAGGCCATAAGTCCCATCACCACGATGATGAGGGATGAGGGGTTGAGGAACTTCTCGGGGGTCATCTGGCTGCCCACTCCCAGGGAGAGGAAGAGGGATACGATGTTCATAAGATCGTTCTGGGCCGTCTTGGAGAGCCGGTCCACCACGCCGATTTCCCGGATAAAGTTACCGAACATGAGGCAGCCGATCAGGGGCGCCGCGGCGGGGATCAGGATAAGGCTCAGGGTGAATACCACCATGGGGAAGGCGATCCTCTCGACTTTGGAAACCGGCCGGAGCTGCCGCATCCTGATAAGCCGCTCCTTTTTCGTGGTCAGGGCCCGCATGATGGGGGGCTGGATCATGGGCACCAGGGCCATGTAGGAATAGGCCGCCACCGCCACCGTCGCCAGGAGATGCGGGGCCAGCTTCGCGGCGATGTAAATCGTTGTCGGGCCGTCCGCGCCGCCGATGATGGCCACCGAGCAGGCTTCCTTGAGGTTAAAGGCAACCCCCGGCAGG
>JAITES010000057.1 GCA_031281925.1 Treponema sp.
TACGGGCTGTGTCTTCGGCGGCAGTCTCAGCGCCTACCGCTATCCGGAAGCCGAAGTGGTTTCCGTTGCGGCGGCGCGGGAATATTACGTCCCGGCAAAACCTCTTGATTACGACAGTAACGCTGTTTCCGGCGGCATTTCAACAAGGCCCGCCGCAATGAACGGAGATACCGCTGCCGGCAATGCCGTTTCTTCTTCCGGTGACACTGTTTCTGCTGCCGCGGGAAGCGGCGCGGTCAATGACCGGTTGGAAAAGGCACAGCCAAATTCCCCCGCGGCCTCCTTTCCCGGTATCGAGAATCTTCCGGCCATTGAAGACGTGCTGGGACGGCTTAACATCCAAACCCGGCTGCACCATAGCATTGTTATCGGTGAGGAGAGCAGCGCCGCGGCTCTTGAAATCATGAGCCGCTTTTCCGCCGATCCCCGGTGGCTCATCTACCTCCCCCCGACCATGTCCCCCTGCAAAACCAGTTCCCTCCCGGAATTTCTGGAACACCCCGCGGAAGCATTTGAATATTACCGGAAGGCCGGTATTGCCCGGGTTGTCTGCGAGGAAAAGCACATGGGTTCCCGCGCCGTGATCGTGCTCTGCCGCAATCAGGAAACCGCGTTGGATCGTTTCGGTGTACAGGATGGTTCGCGGGGGATCATCTACACCCGGACAGGGCGGCATTTTTTTGACCCCTCCGAGACATTGGTAAACGCCGGGGCAACTGCTGCGGCGACAGCCGGGACTGAGCGGGCCATTCTCGAACGGTTGGGGAATGTTCTTGACCGTTCGGGGTTTTGGGAAGAATTCTCCACCGGCTGGGTGTGTCTGGATACGGAACTTATGCCCTGGTCCGCCAAGGCGCGGAGTCTCCTTCTGGAACAGTACGCGCCCACAGGAAGGGCCGGGAGGGACGGCCTTGCCGCAAGCATCGCCGCCCTGAAGCAGGCGATTCAGGTACCGCCGGAGAAATCAACAGGACTGTCGGTTTCATCACCGGTAAAAGAGTTACCGGACTTGCCGCCGGATGCACCATCAGTAAAACAGCCGGCAGTCTTACCTCCGGAATCTGTTCCATCCGAAAAACAGCGCGGCGGCCCGCCTGTTGATATGAATATAGCCGCGGTGCTGGAACAATTTGAAGGGCGCAGGGAATGTCTCGGCCGTTACACGGAAGCCTACCGCCGTTACTGCTGGACGCTGTCCTCGGTGGAAGATTACCGCATCGCGCCTTTTCATATTCTTGCCACCGAAGGCAAAGTCTGGAACGACGAAAATCATTGTTGCCACATGGAAACAATCAAGCGTTACATGACCGGCGCCGATCCCCTGTTCATTGCCACCAATCATATTGCCGTTGACCTGGACAACAAGGAATCTGTTGCCGCCGCAACAGACTGGTGGCTCGGCCTCACCGGTTCCGGCGGGGAGGGCATGGTGGTAAAGCCCCTGGATTTTATTGCCCGCCGCGGGACGGAACTGCTGCAGCCCGCGGTCAAATGCCGGGGACGGGAATACCTCAGGATCATCTACGGCCCCGAATACACGGAGAGCAAAAAGCTGGAACGCCTGCGGAAGCGATCCCTGACGAAAAAACGCCGCCTTGCCCTGGCCGAATTTGCCTTGGGGCAGGAATCCCTGGAACGTTTTGTCCGGCGGGAGCCCCTTCACCGTCTGCACGAATGTGTATTTGCGGTGTTGGCCCTGGAAAACGAGGCGGTGGATCCCCGCTTGTAGGAAAACGATCTCCTTGCCAGTATTATTTCTGCGATCTCGGCGAAGCCATCGCCACATTCCTTTGACGCGACAAATGCGGGAAGCTGTTTGATATAATCCCTGTACTTTTCTACGTTTGCAACGGCGCAGGCCAGGGGGAAGCGGGCAAACATCGGTTCATCGTTTGGGGAGTCTCCCACAAAAACCACCTCCTTCTCTCCGCCGGTCTCTCTCCAGCCGAAACGATCCGCAAGAAAACGCCCGGCCATGGAGAGCTTGTCGTATTTTCCCATCCAGATATTTACATGAATCGAAGATATCTTTGCCATGGCGCCTTCCTCGACGGCAATGTCCCGCACTCTTTCTGCGGAGGCCAGGGGGAGTACGGGTTCCTCCTCGGCAAAGTCAAGGGCAATGTCAAAGAGCCGGGCAAACTGATCCTTTGCGTCCCGCAGTCCCGGCACTTCCTTCAATGCCCGTTCACGGATCTTTTTTAATACAGGATGATCATTCCGCACCGCGTTGGGGTGGTACTCTGCCTTGAGTACCGGGAATGCGCCTGTTCTCTCTTCCCAGAATGTCAGGGCTCCGTTCTCGCCAACTACACCGTCGACAGGCCACTCCCGTGCAATAAGATCGCACCAGCCCGCGGGCCTTCCGGTAACGGGGATCACCTTAAGGCCTGCCTCTTTTAGTTTCCAGAGGGCATCGTATGAACAGGCGAGAAGTTTCCCTTCGCAGGTGATCGTATCATCAATGTCCATGAGAATGTATTTTACTCCGGCCGCCTCGGCGGCGCTCATCTCCGCAATGTTTTTCATGACCTTACACCATCACATTATCTGTTCATCTATGGGCTTGCCGCCGGGAACCATGGGGAGCACGCGTTCATCCTTGTCGATGAGGGCGTCGATAAGCACAGGTTTCCCCGCGGCAAGATCCTTCTTTGCGCTGTTCAGGGCGGCGCCGAATTCCTCTTCGGTTCCCGCTCGGTATGCCCTTACCCCGTAGGCCTCCGCCAGTTTGAGAAAGTCAGGCGGCCTGTCATCAAGATCCGTTTCCGAATAACGGCCTTCGTAAAAGAAGTTCTGCCACTGTCTTACCATGCCCAGAGTACCGTTATTGAAGATCACGATGAGCACAGGGATGCCGTAATGCACCAGTGTTCCCATTTCCGCACAGTTCATTCTGAAGCAGCCGTCGCCGGTAAAAAGAACAACGGGACGGCGGGGATTGGCAATCTTTGCCCCTTCGGCCGCGCCAAGGCCGAAGCCCATGGTTCCCATGCCGCCGGAACTGAGAAAAGACCGCGGCCTGTTGGCGGGGAAGAACTGGGCGGTCCATATCTGGTGCTGACCCACATCGGTAACAGCGATGGTGTCATAACCGAGAGCCTTTGCGACTTCCCGAATCACCACCCGGGGATGGAGAGCCGTCTTCCTGTGGTGATCTCTTGGGATGATGGCCTTCCATTTTTCAACATCCCCGTTCCATTCGCTTTCCTTTTTGGCGGGAAGTTTTTTGTTGATCCGTTTGAGAACGTCCCCCAGATCCCCGATAACAAAAAAGTCAACGGAAACATTCTTGTTAACTTCCGCGGGGTCAATGTCAAGGTGAAGTATTTTTGCGGTTTTGGCAAACTCGCTCTTGTGGCTTGTAACCCGGTCGGAGAAGCGGGCGCCGACCGCCACGAGAAGATCGGCTTTCTGCGCTGCCTTGTTGGAGGCAACGGTTCCGTGCATGCCGATGAGTCCGGTACAAAGTCTGTGATCCTGGGGAAAGGCTCCAATCCCCATGAGGCTCAGGGCCACGGGCGCGGAAAGTTTCTCCGCCAGAACCGCCAGTTCCCCGGAAGCTCCGGCAATGTTGACGCCGCCCCCCGCGTAGATCAGTGGACGTTTTGCGGCCTTGAGCATGGAAACCGCCTGTTCAATGTCTTCATCGCCGAATGTCCTGCGCCTGTTCCGATCACTCAGGCGTCTTGCCCTTGCCCCGGCCTCGCCTTCAATCTCCGCGCCGGTATCCTTAAGCGGTACATATTCTGTCATGGCCGCGGTAATATCCTTGGGTATGTCTATCAGTACCGGGCCAGGTCTGCCGGAAAGTGCAACGATAAAAGCTTCCCGCACAATCTCTGCCAGTTCCCTCACGTCCCTGACGATCCAGTTGTGCTTTACAATCGGCATGGTAATGCCGGCTATATCCACCTCCTGAAAGCTGTCTTTACCGAGAAGCGGAGTGGCAACGTTGCCGGTAATGGCGATGAGGGGCACAGAATCAATGGCGGCAGTTGCGATGCCTGTAACCAGATTCGTTGCGCCGGGCCCGGAAGTGGCAAAGCAGACTCCGGGTTTTCCGGTGGAGCGGGCATAGCCGTCTGCCGCATGGGCCGCATGCTGTTCATGGCTTACCAGAATGTGCCGTATCCTGCTCCGCTGTTTGTAGAGTTCATCGTAGATATAGAGCACCGCACCGCCGGGATAGCCGAACACTGTGTCCACGCCCTGTTCAATGAGGGCTTCAATCAAAATACGGGAACCGGTATACTGCATAATTATATTACTCCTTAAAGATAGCGCCGCCTGCGGCGGAACTCACCAATTTTGCATAACGGGCAAGATAGCCGCTTTTCACTTTCGGGGGAAGGGGTTTCCAGCCCTCCTTCCGTTTTTTCATCTCTTCTTCGTCCAGCGCGACAGAGATACTGCGGGCATCTATATCAATTTCGATGATGTCTCCTTCCGCAAGAAGGCCGATGGGGCCGCCCTCGGCCGCTTCCGGAGATACATGCCCTATGGCCGCCCCTTTGGTAGCGCCGGAAAAACGTCCGTCGGTTACAAGGGCTACCTTATCGTCAAGGCCCATGCCCGCAAGGGCCGCGGTCGGGGCAAGCATCTCCTTCATGCCGGGGCCGCCCTTTGGGCCTTCATAGCGGATAACAATTACGTCCCCGGCCCTGATCTTCTTTCCCATGATTGCGTCAAAGGCCGCTTCTTCGGAATCAAAAATTCTGGCGGGCCCGGAATGTTTAAGCATGGAAGGCGCAACGGCGCTGCGTTTTACCACGGAACCTTCCGGTGCAAGGTTTCCCTTGAGGGCCGCAAGGCCGCCTGTCTGCGAATAGGGATTTTCGACAGGCCGGATGATCTCGGGGTTCCTGTTCGCAGCCTTTCTGCGCAGGGGATCTGTCTTTCCATTGACGGCGTCTTCCAGAGTTCCGTAGACCGTTGCGGCTCCGGTATCCACCAGATGTTTTTTTACAAGTTCGGCAAGGACCGCGGGAATGCCCCCGGCCGCATGGAGATCCTCAATCGCGTGGGGGCCCGCAGGGGCAAGGCGGCAGAGATTGGGAGTCCTGGCGCTTACCGTGTTGAGCAGATCCAGATCGAGGGCAAAACCGGCCTCGTGAGCAACGGCGGGGAGATGCAGGGCGGTATTGGTTGAACAGCCCAGGGCCATGTCCAGGGCAAGGGCATTCATAAAGGCCTTTTCCGTCAGGATTGCGCGGGGGCGGAGACCTTTTTCAAGAACATCCAGTACCAGCATGCCGCTGCGCTTGGCAAGACGCAGACGTTCTGCCATTACCGCAGGAATGGTACCGTTTCCGGGCAGTGCAAGGCCCAGGGCTTCGGTGACGCAGTTCATCGAATTGGCGGTAAACATACCCGAACAGGAACCGCAGCCCGGACAGGAAATTTCTTCCAGCTCGGCAAGTTCAGTCTCATCCATCTTTCCCGCTCCTACGGCTCCCACGGCTTCAAACATGGTAGTAAGGGTGAGGGGTTTTCCGTCTCTGCGGCCCGCCAGCATGGGCCCTCCTGACACAAATACTGCGGGAAGGTTCAGTCTGGCCGCGGCCATGAGCATGCCCGGTACGATCTTGTCGCAGTTGGGAATAAAGATCAGCGCGTCAAAGCCGTGGGCCATTGCCATACATTCGACGGAATCGGCAATGAGTTCCCTGGTAACAAGGGAGTAACGCATACCCTCGTGCCCCATGGCGATGCCGTCACAGACGCCGATAACGGGAAATATTACCGGCACTCCTCCTGCCATGCGGACGCCGCCGGCCGCGGCAGCGGCTACCGTGTCCAGGTGGAGATGACCGGGAACGATTTCGCTTTTTGCGGAAACAATACCGACAAGAGGCCGGCTGAACTCTTCTTCAATAAAACCGAGAGCCTTGAAAAGGGATCGGTGGGGCGCCCTGGGCATCCCCTTATTCACACTATCGCTGCGCATGTATTCTCCTCCGGTATCAGTCAAGCCGCTTTGGGCTTCATTCTTCTATTTCTTCCAGCGCCTTTATAACCGCGCTGCCCATTTCTCCGGTGCCGACGATCCTTTCGTAAACTCCTTCACTGTCATAACCTGAATGAAACTTCATTTCCTGTTCGACCGGATTTTTACGGTTGGCAATGTCTCTGGTACGCAGGCCCTCGTCCAAAACCCGGTTTACCGCCTTTTCAATAAGGGAAGCTTCTTTTTCAAGACCAAAGGAATAGCGGAGCATCATGGCAGCGGAGAGGATCGCCGCCAGGGGATTTGCAATGTCCATGCCTGCAATGTCGGGAGCCGAACCGTGGATGGGTTCATACATACCCATTACCGTTTCGCCTCCCGCAGTGGCGCTGCTGTAACCGGCAAGACTTGCCGAGGGCAGCATGCCGATTGAACCGGTGAGGACCGAGGCCTCGTCGGAGAGAATGTCCCCAAAGAGATTACTGGTAACAATTACATCAAAGGCTCCCGGAGCGCGGATCAGCTGCATGGCGGCGTTATCAACATAGAGGTAGGAAGTTTCAATGTCCGGGTAGTCCTTTGAAAGGACGGCGGCGACTTCCCGCCAGAAACGGGAGGATTCAAGCACATTGGCCTTGTCCACAATACAGAGCTTCTTTCTCCGCAGAGATGCCGCATTGTAGCCGGCCCGGAGCACCCTCTCGATCTCCGTCCGGGAATATGTTTCCGTATCGAATGCCGCTTCTCCGTCTTCACTGCGCCCCCTCTTGCCGAAGTAGAGGCCCCCGGTAAGTTCCCGGACAATGAGGATGTCGAAGGAAGCCTTCCCTTCAGGATTACTGTTCCTGAGAACTTCGTCTTTAAGGGGACAGGCGGCCCTGAGCTGCGGCAGCAGTACTGCGGGGCGGAGATTTGCAAATACGCCGAGTCCTGCCCGCAGTCCCAGGAGGGCGCGCTCGGGCCGCAGATGGCCCGGCAGGGTATCCCATTTCGGCCCGCCCACGGCTCCGAGGAGAAGTGCATCGCATTGCTTTGCCGTTTCAAGAGTTTCCTCAGGAAGAGGCTCGCCGGTTTCATCAATGGCCTTTCCTCCCGCCAGTAATTCTACATAGTTAAACACATGACCTGTCCTGTCGCCGACGCAGTCAAGCGCTTCCGTTGCATGGCCAATCACGTCGGGCCCTATTCCGTCCCCGGGAACCAATGCTATTTGATAGTTCATTTCTGCTCCTTCCTGATGTGAGTCTTTTCCAAAACTTCAGTTTTGAAATAAACTCACCTTACAGATACGCTTTGAATTTACGCTCTATGTCTCCGATAAGTTTGTATTCAATTGAATCAACCAGAGCGGCGCGGCTGGCATCAATAATGTCGGCAGAGACGCCTACGGTACTCCAGTTCCGCTGACCGTCGGTGGATTCAATGAGAACCCTTACCTGAGCCGCGGTAGCATCCTTGCCGTCAATAACCCTGACCTTGTAGTCCTCCAGCCTGACCTGTTCGAGTTCGGGGTAAAAATGCAGGAGGGCCCGGCGAAGAGCGCCGTCCAGCGCGTTTACAGGCCCGTCACCCTCGGCAGCCGCTATCTCGTCCTTTCCTTCCACCCACACCTTGACCCAGGCATGGGAACACAGGAGGGCTTTTCCCGTAGGATGTTCACTCATCACCCTGTAGGCAAGAATGTTAAAGAAGGGCTTGTAACGCCCCAGTTCCCGGCGTACAAGAATTTCAAAACTCGCGTCGGCCCCTTCAAAGGCCCAGCCTGAAGCCTCAAGGGTCTTTAATTTTTCGGACAGTATCTGTGTTACAGGATGATCCTTTGTTATGGACGGATCGATCCTCTTTGCCCTTTCGGCAATCGCGGAACGGCCTCCCATTTCGCTCATGAGGAAATGCCTGTCATTTCCTACAAGAAGCGGATCGACATGCTCAAAGGATCTGCGGATCTTGATGATGCCGTCGGCATGCATACCCGCCTTGTGGGCAAAGGCATGCGCCCCCACGTAGGGCATGTCGTCGCTCAGGGAGATATTGGCAATCTCCGCAACCTTTCTGGTTACTTCACAGATCTTCGCCAGCTTTCCTTCGGGAAGGCAGCGGCAGTTCAGTTTCAATTCCAGGCTGGGGATAAGGGCCGCAAGGCTTGTATTGCCGCAGCGTTCCCCGAAACCGGCAAGGGTACCCTGCACGTGGCCCGCCCCTGAGCGGACAGCAGCGATGCTGTTTGCAATGGCAAGACCTGCGTCGTTGTGCACATGGATTCCCAATTGAAGTGAAGGGGTCTTGCCTTCCGCGATACTCTCAATCACGGCGCGGACAGCGCCGGTGATCTC
The DNA here is from genome assembly GCA_031281925.1 of Treponema sp. GTDB lineage: Bacteria > Spirochaetota > Spirochaetia > Treponematales > Breznakiellaceae > JAIRNJ01. Next base: position 8,284 of record JAITES010000057.1, read on the forward strand.
ATCGGAGAAACAGCCGCCGTTGGTGTCGCACAGTACGATACGATCCGCGCCGGCTTCCCGGGCGGCCTTCAGTGTCCCGAGGGCATAATCCCGGTTCGCCTTGAAACCGTCAAAGAAATGTTCCGCGTCGTAAATAACGAAGCGGCCCTCCCTTTTAAGAAACGACACTGTTTCCGCAATCATTTCAATGTTTTCTTCAAGACTTACCCGCAGAACTTCTGTAACATGAAGATCCCAGCTCTTCCCGAATATCACAATCCCTTCGCAGCCTGCGCCGAGGAGGCTGCGGATCTGGGAATCTTCCTCCGGTTTGATTCCTTTTTTGCGTGTGGAACCGAAGGCGCAGAGCCTTGCATGCTTCAGCCTGAGGCCCGAAGCCTGCTCGAAAAATTCCAGATCCTTGGGATTGCTTCCCGGATTACCCGCTTCGATCCATGCAAGACCCAGATCGTCAAGGGCTTCCGCCACCGCAAGTTTATCCCGCACGGAAAAACTGATCCCCTCTCCCTGCGCTCCGTCACGGAGGGTGGTATCGAGTATCTCTATACTGCGTTCCATGTTATCCATTTTCCTGTTTCCTGTTTCCGCAGGAGGATCCCTGTCCCGCCGCTGCCCGGCCGGATGTTCCGGTCTCATACTCCATCGCGTTGACAGCAGAAAGGTAGGCCTTTATTGAAGATTCGATAACATCGGTAGAAACACCGTGGCCGTTATAATGTCTTTTTTTCCAGAGTATCCTCACCATGGTTTCACCCTGGGACGCGGAACCGCCGGTGATAGCGCCGATTTCGTAGAGTTCCAGTTCCGGTTCCTTCCCGATGATCTGGTTGATCGCCTTGAAGATCGAATCAATGGGGCCGTCCCCCAGAGAGACAAGTTTTTTTGTCTCCCCGTTCTTGTGCTGTAAACGGATCGTCCCGGTGGCTCCGAGCGCGGAACCGGTATTGACAGCCCAGTGATCCAGTTTCCAGGTTTCGGGAACTGCGGTGGAAAGTCCCATTACCAGGGCCACAATGTCCCTGTCGCTGACGTTTTTCTTCTTGTCCGCAAGATCCTTGAATTGCGCAAAGAGGGTTTCCAGTGTTTCGCTGTCCGGTGAAAATCCAAGATCCTTCAGGTGATCCTCAAAGGCATGGCGGCCCGAATGTTTACCGAGTACCATATCCTTGCGGAGAATACCGATTGATTCGGGAGTCATGATCTCGTAGGTTTCCCGTTTTACCATTACCCCGTGCTGGTGTATCCCCGCTTCATGCGCAAAGGCATTGTCCCCGACAATGGCCTTGTTGGGCTGAACCTTTACGCCGGTTACCTTGGAAACAAGACGGCTGGCCGCGTAGATCTGGGTACTGTCTATCCTGGTATCCACGTTAAGCAGATCCCGCCGCACCCGGAGGCTCATCACGATCTCTTCCAGAGAAGCGTTGCCCGCCCGCTCCCCTATGCCGTTAACAGTACATTCAGCCTGATCCGCGCCGTTGCGTATCGCAGAGATACTGTTGGCCACGGCAAGGCCCAGATCGTTGTGGCAGTGTACCGAAAGCCGCGCCTTTTCGATGTGGGGAGTGTGTTCCCTGATGTAACGTATCCTTTCCCCGAATTCGTCGGGCATTGCATAACCGACGGTGTCGGGAAAGTTGACCGTTGTGGCTCCCGCTTCAATGGCGGCCCCAAATACCCTGCAGACAAAATCGGGTTCACTGCGGAATGCGTCTTCCGCGGAAAACTCCACATCAGAACAGAATTTTTTCGCGTATTTGACGGATTCAACGGCGGCGGCCAGTACCTGATCTGGGGTCATCCTGAGTTTGTATTCCATGTGAATGGGACTGGTAGCAAGAAATACATGCACCCTGGGACTGGCTGCCTTTGCCAGAGCCTCCCGCGCCGCATCGATATCCTGCTCCCTGCAGCGGCAGAGTCCCGCAACGATACTGTTTTTGACGATACCCGCGATGGTCTTAACTGATTCGAGATCTCCGGGACTGGATGCGGGAAAACCCGCTTCCATAACATCCACGGAAAGTTTTTCAAGCTGCCGCGCGACTTCGATCTTTTCCTGCAAATTCATGCTGCATCCGGGCGCCTGTTCCCCGTCCCGCAGTGTCGTATCAAATATCACAATACGGCGGGTCTTATCGTTACCTGACATATCATTCTCCTTTTTTCAACCAGCTCATCATCCCTCTCAATTCTTTTCCAACCTTTTCAATGGGATGCCCGGCTTCCATCGCACGCATGCGGTTAAAGTTGGGACGGTTCACCCGGTTTTCAAGAATCCACTCACGGGCAAACTTTCCGTTTTGAATATCCTTCAAAACATCCCGCATGGTATTCCTGGTTTCCTCAGTGATGATCCTGGGGCCTGTAACATAATCTCCGTATTCGGCGGTATCGGAAATTGAATAACGCATAAAGGAAAGGCCGCCGCGGTTTACCAGATCGATGATAAGCTTCATCTCGTGCATCACTTCAAAGTAGGCGCTTTCCGGCTGGTAGCCCGCTTCGACAAGAACTTCGTAGCCTGCCTTCATCAGCGCGGAAACACCGCCGCAGAGTACGGCTTGTTCACCAAAGAGATCCGTTTCGGTTTCTTCCTTGAATGTTGTTTCAAGTACGCCGGCTCTCGCTCCTCCGATGGCCGCGGCATAGGCAAGTCCCAGCCGCTTTGCGTCCCCGGCCGCATCCTGGTGCACCGCGATGAGACAGGGAACCCCGGCCCCCGCCTGGTACTGTTCCCGCACGGTGTGGCCCGGCCCCTTGGGAGCGATCATCACAACGTTAATGTCGGGAGGCGGAACAATCTGCCCAAAGTGAATATTAAAGCCGTGGGCGAATGCGAGAGTCTTTCCCGGTTTCAGCGCAGGCTTAATCGACTCTTCATAAAGAGCCGCCTGTTTTTCATCATTGATAAGGATCATGATGAAGTCCGCGGCCGCGGCAGCTTCCTTTGCCGTCTTCACTTCCAGGCCTGCCCCTTCAGCCTTCTTCCAGGAGGGGGAACCTTCGTAGAGTCCCACAATCACCTTCATCCCGGATTCCTTTGCGTTAAGCGCATGGGCATGTCCCTGCGAACCGTAGCCGATCACGGCGATGGTTTTGCCTTTAAGGACCCCCAGATCGCAATCTTTTTCATAATACATAGTAGCCATGTTGCCTCCTTCGCAGGTTCTTGCCTGCGTTATGTGTGAGTACCGGTAATCGTCTTTTGGCCCAGGGCCCAAGCAATTACCGCTATTTAATGAGCAGTTCGGATACGGAAAGTACGAGGGAGCCGCGTTCCAGTGCAACAAGACCGGTGCGGGCCAATTCAAGAATGCCGTAAGGGCGTAACAGGAGAAGGAGGCCGTTGAGCTTTTCTATGTCGCCGGTGGCCTCAATGGTAATGGTAGAGGGAGATACGTCTATAACCCGGGAACGGAAGATCCCGGCAATTTCGATCACCGCGGGACGGGAAGCTTCGCCGGCGCTGATCTTGACCAGCATGATTTCCCGGCGGATGCAGGATGCGGGTTCCAGTTCCCGAACGGCGATTACATCAACCAGTTTGCCCAACTGCTTGATGATCTGTTCGAGAACATCATCTTCCCCGCTGACGGCAATGGTCATTCGGGATATTGAGCCGTCCTCGGTTTCGCCGACGGTGAGACTGTCTATATTGAAGCCGCGGCGGGCAAAAAGTCCCGAAACCCGGCTTAAGGTACCCGCGCGGTTTTCCACCAGGGCGGACACCACATGCTGCTTCACGTTGACCTCCACCCAAAAGCCTAACAAAAAAAAAGAATAATGACAAGTACACCAGGGCAATACCGGCAGCTCAGATCTTTCCCAGAATAAAGGCGCTTGTGCGGGGAACAGCCGCACTTCCCTCAAGCCGGTCCAGGGGCCGGATTCCGGCGCTCCGGCCGTTTACCAGAAGATCCCAGCGGCCTTCGTCCAGGCTGAATTCCATCTCTTTCGCAGAGGGGTTGAAGATCACAAT
>JAITES010000112.1 GCA_031281925.1 Treponema sp.
AAAGAGGCGCATTATATTCCGCTGCTGAACTTTTTCGATTTTTATTGAAGCAATTCACATCTGAACACCCTCTATAAGGTAAACCATTCCGGGGAAGATGACGGGAGGGCGGTATGGCCCTGGCTTAAGTTTTTGAAAAGCAGACGGGGAGAGGGCCTGGAACAACTGGAAAGAGGGAGTCATATTTAATCAGGACAACTCGTGAGGAAGTCCGTGGGGAAATCCATGAAGAAACCGCCCGCAAAATGAAGCTCAAAGGCTATCCTGTGGATGAGATCGCCGACATTACAGGCTTCTCCCCGGACCAGATTGCCCGCTTATAAGCCAATCGGCGTTTTTGCGGTGAATTTTTTCTTCAAAGTATGCTGTTTTTAGGGGAATTTTGACGCTGAAAAAAGTAAATGCCGGTGCCTTGCCTCGTCTGTCTATTTGAATTCTTCCCGTATTTTTGCTATAGTAGACTTGTTTGAGAAGCCGGTTGGTTCTCTCATAAACTTGCGGGATGTAGCCTAGTGGCTAAGGCACTTGCTTTGGGAGCAAGGAACCGGCAGTTCAAATCTGCCCATCCCGAATTAACGTACTCTGCTTAGTCTTCTTCATCCTCCGGGGGGAACATGTAGAGATCGGGAAGCTTGAAGGTTCTGTCCATGGAAAAAGATGAGGTGGAAAGGATTTCGCTCATCACAGGAACGCTGAAGGGGTGGATGAGGGTCTCGAAGGGCGGCGCTTCAATTTTTACCGAGTATTCAAAGATCTTGCGGAGCCCCGGGGCCTCGGCGGACAGGGGAGCGGGCCAGAAGGTAAAGGTTCCGGCGGTATTGGAAACCATGTTGTAGGGGTTCTGCCAGTTTTCGTCCTTCATGGCAACAAGTTTGCCATCCTGCCAGAGTTCCACGCTGATCCCCGACATGGGAGAAAAATTTATACCGCTAAAGAGACGCCCTACGATGGTAGGTATGTTGTAGACCGGGGTATCCGGGGCAATGCCGGTGCCTATTCCGGAGGCATCGGCTTCGACCCTGGGCCGCATATTGTGGTTCACCCGTTTGATGCCGTCGTACACCAGGGTGGCGATATCGGCCTCTTTCTGCTGTTTTTCAAAGCTGTCCTGTTCTACCCGGGCAACACCGCGGTTGGAAACAATGTACCTCGGTTCAATGCGGTTGAGCACATAGCAGATAGTATCCATTCGGCACTGATCATTCAAAGAGAATTTTTCCGGATTTCCTTCTTTTTCTATCGCTTTAAAGATTTTATCTACTTCGGAAAATACAATATCTTCGGTCGTATTATGAATCACCATTCTGTCTCTCCCATCTATAAATGTAGCCAATTTTCTTCATTATGCAAGACCTTATATAGTTCGGTTTTCAAGTTTAACCCAAAACCGGCCTCAGAGTCCATAAAAATTCTGATTATGTGAAGGGATTTTATAAAAGAATTTACAAGCCCCGGCCTGAAGGCGCTGGAACTTTCCGCAAAGGCTTTCCCCTCGTCCCGCACAAAGAGTCCGGTTTCAAAGGATACCGGTTCGGGTATATCAATGATGAGGGCTTCCGGTGGAATTTTTTTACCTGTTTCGGAAGAAAGGGCCGCCGCAAGGGCTTGTTCATAGCGGGAACGCCGGGAAATATCCTGCAATGGATGATGTTTCTCCTCGGAAAAGGGAATTCCGGCGCGCAGGACATAGAGAGAGCCGTCCCTCACCCTGGCGCCCAGAGAGGCCAGCGGGTAACGCCGCTTTTCAAGCAGGCTAAAGAGACCCTGATCGTCAAGACCATACAGTTCTTCGGGGGCAAGAAACTTCCCTTCAAGGCCCAAAAGAAGGCTTTTTTTGATCATCGCCGTAGCGGAACGTGTCACATGGTGCCAGTAAACGGTACGGTACATCAGATATTTGGAAAAAAGGATCGATTCGACACTTGGTATGCCTCTGGAATCTATGTCCACACCCCTTTCCGGGTGAGGGGAAAGCCGGGAAAGTATAAAGTCCACATCCTGGGCGCCGTAGGGCACTCCACAGTAACGGGCATCCCGGTTAAGGTAATCCAGTTTGTCCGGGTCAAGGGCGCCGGAAAGCAGTTTCCGGTAAAAACCTATCTCGTCACTGTCCGCCGGAAGGGAAGTATCCACAATGGCCGCGCAGATATCCGGTTCCGCCCCGGCCTTGCCGATTAGGCTCCTCAGGGGTTCGGCCCGGATGGCCTCCCCGGTGAGTTTTTCGTGGGATTTCAGCGGCAGTTCCTTGAGGGAATGTGCATAGGGGAAGTGTCCCAGATCGTGGAGAAGCCCCGCGCAGATAAAGGAGCGGGCCCCGGAAGGACTAAGCCACTTGTCCGCCCCCTGTTCGGCAAGCTGCAGAAGGAGACGCCGGGTAAGATAATACACCCCGATGGAGTGCCCTGCCCTGGTATGGGTTGCGCCAGGATATACGCAGTACGTAGGCCCCAACTGGAAGATCCGGTGAAGCCGCATGAAGGCTGCTGTTCCTGTGAGGGCCTCCATGCCGGGGCTCAGGTACACATGACCCCAGAGCACATCCCGAATCGGCCTGTTGTAGCCCTCCCTCAGGACATCCATTACCGAACCTTTCATGTTTAACCCCTGTATAAAACCATAACACAAAATGGCAGGCGTCACCACACACACGTGTTGCGCCAAAATAAAATCTAAGTGAAAAAAGTGTGCGCCAAAATTGACACATTGCTTATGAGCCAAAAAACGGCTATTATAAAAATAGTCTATGAATGTAAAAGTTAGATGGGCCCGGGGCCTCGTGTTTATGGCTGTTCTGGGCCTTGCAAGCCCTTTTTTCGGGCTTTTTTCCCAGGATATTGAAGTTCCTGAAGAGGAACCCATGCAGCCCCAGACCATTCCGCCGGAACTCTGGCGGCCCAGCCGGGGCGAATCTCCCCGCTTCCCCATCGATACGGTTATCGGAGAGTTGGGCAGGGGAGAGGCCTCTGAAGAGGCTTACTTTTTTGCCAACGGTGTCGCGGAAGCCCTGATGGCTGAAAGAAGTTCCGATCCTTCTCTTTCGGGAATGTCCCAGGTGGAGCTTGACGGTTTTTTTGAGGCAATCCGGGAAGTCGGCCCCGAATCCTTTCGCCTGGGAAGCGGCAGGCTGGAACCGGACGGCGCGGTTTCCTTCTTGCTGCGTTTCATTGGCCGGGAAAAGGGGATCACCGGAGAACTCTACATCAGGACGGATGAAGAGCCCGATCTCCCGGTCGGGGATGAGCCTGAGGCCGAAACAGCCGCCGGCGAAACCGGAACAGGCGGCGAAGAGGCATCAACAGCGGAAACCGCAGAGACTGTGGTCACAGAAGCTGCGGCTGCAGAAACAGCCGCCGAAACGCAAACCGTGGAAACAGTGGAAACCGCAGCCGCCCAAACCGAAAGCGCCGGAGAAACGGAACCGCTTGCGCTGCAGGCCGGAAATGTCTGGCATTTTGAAGACCTTTTACTGGAGGAAGCCCAGGAGAGAACCGCAGCCGGTCTTGAACAGCGTTTTGATTTTTCACCATATCACCGGTTTTTCTAGGAAAAGTTATGGCAACACCGATAAAACGGATAGAAAAGGATTTTCTTCTCAAGGTACTCTACGATGAGCAGATCCCGATTATGTATCTTAGGGACAGAACCGAATACATTCTTATCCTCGAAAAACCCGCCAAGGCGGAACTCTTCCTGAAAGCCGACCGGACCATCAGCCGTCTCAAGAGCCGGGACAAACTGGATCTGATGTTCGATTACCGGGGGCAGGTAATCATCTTCTCCGTAGTGGTGGATACCTTTAAGGATGAACACCTTGTAGTTCAGGCGCCCGAATTTCTCTATAAAAACCTTGACCGTTCCTATTCCCGTGTTCAGAATCCTGCGGATCTTCTGATCCAGTTTACCTTCAAGGGAGACCGCTATTCCCTCAGCTATCCAAAGGTAAGTGAGTTTGAACCCGGCAGCGATAATCTCTCCGAACTGATGCGGGGCATGGATCCCAAAAATCTTTCCGGGCTCATCGAGCAGATGGCCTCATGGATCAAGGGCTACGCGAACGGTTACAAGCTGGTGATCTTCAAGGATCAGAAACCTGTCAGCCCCGAGGAACGGATAGTGGCCGAAACGGGCAAAACCTTCTTCATGCCCAATACCCTGGTGGGTTTCCCCCAGGCAGACCCCTATCCCAAAAAGCGGCTTATCACCGAGGAGCACTTTAAGCGCTACCTGGAAAGCACCGGCGTGGATCTGGCCTATGTGGGCGAAGCTTACAGCCGCTTTATCAAGGCTAAATACGATTCGGGGATCTTCTCCGATGCGTGGGTGCCCGTCCTCTTTCAGGAGTATGTAATCGGATATATTCATGTGTGGATCAACAAGGAGGGGAGACTGCCCTTCGACTTCAATGTCATTGATACCCTCTACCAGTTTGCCAAGATCCTTGCCTTTTCCCTCAAGGCGAACGGTTATTTTGAAAAAGGCAAACTGAAAAACGAGCCCTTCGACGGCAAGGTAATAGACATCAGCGCCTCGGGGATGCTTTTTGCCTATCCCCATTCAAGCCTCTCTTCCGCCCTGCTGCCGGACAGTGAACTGGCGGTCAAGATCACCGCTCCAAAACGCGTTATCTCTGCCAATGCCCGGATTGTCAGGCGCTACAAAGACAGTTCCCAAGGCTACTTTGGCATCCGTTTTATCGACCTTGCGCCCGAGGATATGCGTTTTCTCTTTGAGTATATCTACGGCAAGCCCTTTACCGATGCCGATATCAACCTTCTTTCAGGCCAGGTATAGTTACGGCGGCTCGGCCTGTCGCCAGGTCAGCTTAAAGCTTCTATTGCTGTTTTTACGTCCTGGCAGATAAGGAAGTAGTTTGAAAGTTTGGTCAGCTCTATCACATCCTTGACCGGCCCCTGTATATTGGCAATGGCAAGATCAAGATTCATCTTTCTAAGAGTAGAAGAAATATAGATTAGGGCGCCTATGCCCGAAGAATCAAAGGTGCTTACATTTTTCATGTTGATGATGAATTTTTCTACTTTTTTTTCGATCATCTTCATCACCAGTTCTTTTAACAGAATTGAATCGGCCAGGGCCATCTCTCCCCCGATATCAATTATATATATCGTCTGATTCGTCCTTATTCGTATATCCATAGACCTCTTATCGGCACGAAAGAGGAGTTTTTCAAGCAATAAACCATATTGATAGCCAGTGGCATACCGCTCCGGCAAGAACAAATACATGCCACACCACATGGGAGCCCCTGCGGTTTCCCCTGGCATACCAGAGAGTTCCCAGGGTATAGAAAAGCCCTCCGGCCAGGAGAAAAATGACGGAAGCCCTTGTAAGTGTCCTGAAAAGCCTTGGGAGTCCCCAGATACAGGCCCAGCCCATGAGGATGTAGAGTATCAGTTCCGCCTTTTTGATAAGGCGCCAGTTTGCCGCATAGAGGCTTATGCCCGCGGCCGCCAGGACCCATTCAATGCCGAAGTAGACCCAGCCCATCACGCCGCCGAAGCCGAGGAGACTGTAGGGGGTGTAGGTACCGGCGATGAGTATGTAGATCGCCGAGTGGTCGAGGATCCTGAATACCCGTTTGGCGCCTTCATGCTGTATGGCGTGGTAGAGGGTGGAGGCAAGAAACATGATCACCATGGAAGAACTGAACAATATATATGAAGCAAGGGCCAGGTGACTGTAGTTTCCCGTCTTTACGGAACGGTAAACGAGCAGTACCAGACCTGTTATGGCAAACAATGCCCCCAGTCCATGCAGAACAGAGTTGGCTATTTCTTCTCCGGGAGTCTGAAAGGGCAGAGGGGAAGGGAATCCACCCTGTTTTCCGGTTTTTGACATATACTTTTGCGACACCCCAATATCCGCCGGGTTGCAGGGCTATTTTTTTGGTTCCTGTGTCTTTTTCCACCATTTCCTGAGGGCATAAAGATTGCTGTCGATAGTTCCCTTTGGAACATTCAGGACTTTTGCAATCTGGCGGTTGGTGGCATCCAGTTTGATTCCCTGCAGGCGCTTCTTCATGGCCCGCAGCCGGCGGCGGGCCCGATCCAGTTTTCCCTGAATTTCCAGAGAGAGTCTGGTATTGTCATTTACCTTGAGAAGCCGCCTTTCAAAAGCCATGCAGCGGTAAAACTGAAGATGGATCCGTTCCTTTAGCTCACGGACTTCATCATCCCGTTTTAGCCGCAGGGAGCGCATTTCATCGATCAGGAAGCGGAGCTTTTCCCTGTCGATTCCGAGGGAAGAGGAGACGCGATCCAAAAAATCATCGGAAACAAAATAATAGGATTTCAAAAACAGGATGAGAAGCTGACGCGGATTGGATACGGTATTATCCGCGGCCTGCATCCAGGGTATCACCGGGCGTTCCGGCGAATCGCCCGGGCCGGGTTCTTCCCCGTATTCAGGTTCCTCGTTGTAGACCCACAAATCCCCGGTCCGGGCAGTCCACGCGGCGTTTTCGGTAATGCTATGCTCAATCTGCCTTGACCTGTATTCCTTTGCGGTCCATCTGACCAATGAGTTTATATAATTGCTAAAAGAGGCTCCCTTATCCTTGTACATTGTGATGGCTTTGGAAAGCCGCGGATAGAGCCAGGAAAAGTAATCCGAACACTGTTCCCTGTCCCAGCCAAAAAGATGATACCGGTAGTAATTTTTCAGTATCGATGTGAAGAGCAGGCCTTCAAACTGTTTTTTTTCCAGAAGCCCCAGAGAATATTCCCGGTAAAGATTGTTAAGATAGATTCCTCCTTCCATCTGCGTCCCCCTTTTGTGCCAAAATAAATATCGGTAGTACATGGGCGTTGAAACGGGGGTTCGCTTTAATCGTAGTGACAAATGTAACAGGTTTTGGGGGATTTTCAAAAGCAAAACTGTTTCAAATGAAACGGCGGCTTTTAAGAATACGGTTTTTAGAGAACTTTTTTGAAGGCTTCCAGCAGTTTGGGCCGCAGTTCTTCGATTTTACCGGAATAGCTGAGGCCCGAGGCGTTTTTGTGTCCTCCGCCGCCGAATTCGGCCGCAATGACCGACACATCTACCCTGTCCCGGGATCGCAGACCTGCGGTACAGTTTTCCGGAGTCTCCTGCCGGATGATACAGATAGCCTCTACTCCCTCTATGGACTGGAGCATCTGGTAGAGAGAATCGGAATCGCGGCCCTCAAGACCGTATTTTTGGGTTTCGTCAAAGGTTTCCCAGCTCAGGGCAAGCTTACCGTCGAAGTGGGTCCGGGAACGTGCCATAACGATCCCCATAAGAATCCGGGAATTGAGGCTCTTGCCTCCGTGTATCCGTGCAAAGATCTGTTTGGGATTTGCCCCTGCCCGGATCATGTCCGCAGCCGCCTCGAAGGTAGCGGCCCCTGTATCATCCACATGGCGGAAGAAACCGGTATCGGTGCAGAGGCCAAAGAGAAGCAATTCAGCCTCTTCCCGGTTCGGCTCCATGCCCAGCGCCTGGATTATACGGAGGATCATGAAGGTTGTTGAGGGAGCCGCAATATCAAGGTACAGGGGCGCCTCACCGCCGGAAGGAGAATGTCCTGTTTCAGGCCTCCCCTCGGCGGTCCGTGCATGGTGATCGACAAGCGCCAGGGGCAGACCTTTTAGAAAAGGCGCTATATCCCCTGCCCGTTCGGCCGTGGAGCAGTCCACGAGGATCACAAAAGCCCCTTCCGTTTCCTCCGCGGAAGGCCGGGAAACAAAAGAAGAGGCAAAAGAATTAATTTCAGTACGTTTGAAGGGGCCGGCCGAACAGGCAATAGCCTTTTTCCCCAGACGCTTCAATACGGAACACAGGGCCAGTTGACTGCCTACGCAGTCACCATCCGGCTCCTTGTGCCCCGCAATAATGAATTTTTTGCCGGATTGTATAAACCGGATTAAGCTCTCCGGTACCTGTGCTTCCAACGAGCTTAAAATTCCAGTTTGATGGTATCTATGTTCTCAAAACGGTCGTCAATATTCACGTTTAGGGGTATGTTTCCCCAGGTTTCGTGGCCGTTGACGCGGTGCACATAGAGACGCACATGGCTGAATTCACCGTTCTTGTAGTAGACAGCCAGATAGGGCCAGGCTCTGGGAGCCTGCAGTTTGATAATATCTCCCTTGCCCGCGGCAGTATTGAACCATTCAAGGGGAAGATAGCTGTTGGCAAAACGGTTAATCCCCTTACGGTAGGTAACAACATAGCCCTTGCGATAGGTATAGATCTTCTCCAGCGGAACCTGGATACAGAAAAACTCCGATTCCTTGTCCGGCGGGAGTTCGGCAAAAACAGGCAGACTGAAAATTCCGCCAAATACACAAAGGAACGCAGCCAGGAATATTTTTTTCATTTGACACAGACCTCCTTGCGTGATAATCGGTTTCAAAATCCGTTCCGAAACCGGCTCTGTTCATTGAGCTTGTTCCAAAATTATGATCCCTACCGGATTTCTTGGAACAATTTTTATTATAACTCATGAAAAACGTAATATCAAGGCATCACTCGAAATTTACTCAGCACAGCCCGGTATGGTGGCAAGCATGAGGGCTTTTATCGTATGTTTACGGTTTTCTCCCTCGTCCCAGGCCCGGCTGGAGGGACCGTCGATTACAGCGGCAGTTACCTCCTCGCCCTTTATTGCCGGCAGACAGTGCAAAAAAATCGTGTCTTTCCGGCCGGTTCTGTTCATTAGGGCCTCATTCACCTGAAAGGGCTTGAGAAGCTGTACCCGTTCTTCCTTCTTGCTCTCTTCCCCCATGGAGGCCCAGACATCGGTGTAGATCGCATCGGCTCCCCCGACTTCGGCACGGTCTTCCGTTATGCGGATCTGTGCTCCGGAAACGGCGGAGATTGAGAGGCATGTTTCGACGAGTTCCCGGTCGGGGTTCAAAGCCGCGGGTGTAATCACCGTAAAATTGATTCCCAGTTTTGCCGAGATAACCATGAGGGAACGGGCCACATTATTCCGGCCGTCGCCTGAAAAGCAGAGTTTCTTCCCCGCGGAAACGCCAAAATTTTCCTCCAGGGTCATGATATCGGCCAAAACCTGGGTGGGGTGGAACTGATCGGTAAGACCATTGTAAACCGGCACTCCCGAATATTCGGCAAGTGTCTTTACGGTTGACTGTTTGAAACCACGGAACTGAATGGCGCTGAACATCCTCCCCAGAATCCGGGCGGTATCCTCCACGGATTCCTTCACGCCCATCTGTATATCCTGAGTTGAAAGAAAAACAGGATGCCCGCCTTCCTCCCCAAAAGCGGTTTCGAAGGCGCATCTTGTCCGGGTAGAACGTTTTTCAAAGAGCAGAGCCAGAGTTTTACCTGTAAAACGCTGATTAACTTCCCCTTTTTTGCTCTGAGCCTTAACTTTTACGGCAAGATCCAGCAGATAACGGATCTCCTCGGCGCTGTAATCCAACAGTGTGAGCAGGGATCGCCCTTTTAAATTCACGGACATGGTTATTTGTAGCCTCCGGAGAAACTTTAGCATGGAGCAGGCACGAAAACAAGTGGAGTGAACTTGTTCCAGGCTCACATATCAGGCCTATTTTTCGTTTTTGTGTTTTTTATGCCGATACTTAATTAATGATCCAGCTGCACTTTTTTCTCCGCTACCATTCCCAGCTCAGCCGGATACGTCCGGAACTGGTAACTCATCTTGAACAGATCGGTTCCGGCGCTGCCCGGGCCGCCGGAGGCAAAGCCAAAAAGGGCAGACGGCTTCTTTCCGCTCTATTTGATGAGGATTCCATTGCCTTCTGGCTCGATATGCTGATCTGCCTAAAAACCATTGACGCGGCGCTGAAAGAGGGTGAACGGGAACTGTACGGCTGGTCTCTCTGTCTTATGAAGGACGAAACCGGCCGTCCTCCGGAAGAAATATGCCGGATCCTTTCAGGCAGCCGGGGAGGGATTTTTTGCGATTCCGGGTCACGGAAAGCGCTTGACGCGTATCTGTTCTTTGACGAAGAAGCAAGTTCCCTGACCGGTTTTTACAGACTTGAATCTTTCAGGGATTTTCCCCTGCCGAACGGAAAGGAATTTCCCCTCCGCCAAAAACTGACGGCTTTTCTTGAGAAAACGCAGGGAAATGTGCTGCTTTTGGGACCGACCCGTTCCGGGAAGCGGGATGCGCTCCGCTATTTTGTCAAAAAAATACTGGCTTCATATACCCGGGCTCCGTTCCCTCCCGTAATCCGTTTTGGTTCAGGCGGCATATCCTGTCTTGCC
>JAITES010000137.1 GCA_031281925.1 Treponema sp.
GGAGGCTAAGCCTGAAAATTCAATCGAACATAAAACAAAGCTTTATGCGGAAACCCTGCGCCTGTCCGCCCCGTTAAGCCGGGATCTTTCCGCGCTTATCAAACAGATGGAAAAGTGCGGAGGGTTTAGCGTTTAGCCTCAAATATCCTGAGTCTGTCCGCAAGCGGCTTTGCGGACAGACACTGTCTAGAAAGTCAACCTGAACGGCCGGACATTGACCCTGTAATACCCCGCTTCCTGGCCGGCCTTACCCCAGCTTCCGGAAAAAAGCATATAGGCGCTGATGTTTCCCGAACCGGATTCCACCCATTTCAGGGGAAGGCGGGGGCAGTAAGGGTTAAATTCCTTTGCTTCCCAGTATTCTTCAAAATGCACGAGCGAATAGGGCCCCCAGGGTTCGGGAGCTTCAAAGATGATAAGATCCGTACCATCGGTTGGCGAGAAATCCTCATGAAGACGCCATGTCAGTAACAGATACCGTTTAATGCTCTTAAGATAAACCATATCCGGAATACCAAAAGCCCTGTAACAGCTTAAAACAGGAATGGCTTCCTGCAGATCATTATGCCAAACCGGTTCCCCTGAACCGGTAAAAGCGCTTACCCATTGCCATGATCCGGCCCGGATAATATTTTCTTTATCTACACGGCCCAGGCGCAGGTGAGTGCCGTTATCCCACTGATCCGACGAGATCGCATACACAAAATTGTCCCGCGCATCGGCATTATTTTTTCCAAAATTGATGAAGGCCGGCCCGCCAAAATGGTGTCCGGGAAACATGGGCTTTTCAATGGTTTTTAACGCCGGAGTCCAGAGGGAACCTCTGTGGCTTGAATAGATAATCTGCGCGTCACTTCCATGCTGGGATTTTAAACCGAAAGGCGGTATCCTGTTCCTGAGCATATTCTGGAACGCAAAATACAAAATACCATCCACGCATATCATCCCGGAAGGTTTGGGACCGTCGCCGCCCCATCCAAGATAGTCGTTCATGTGATTAACTTTGGTGATCTTAAAATCCTTCGGGTTTCCGGTAATTTTTTCAACATCCAAACCGCTGGAAGTTTCACCCCAGTTTGGATCCCCCGAAGATGTATAGATTTCATCATCATCGGCCCAGGTGAGGGGAAAGGTATCGCCCTTTATGTCCTTTTCGCCATAGGGTATACGGGGCCCCAGCCATTCAAATTTTTTAATAATACTGCTCTTCGAAAACTTGCCGAGATCGATCATAATCGTTTATCCTCCAAAAATATTTGTTCCCATAAATCTAAGGTTGCTTTCCCAAAAACTGAAGTTTTGGGAAAGCCTCCGGTTTTAGGTGGATTTCACTTTATCATAACTGTGTCCGGGGAACAAGAAAAACTCCGGCCCGGAGCAAGAAACTATGAATCTTTTGGACGATTTCCAATGTTGTTATCACGCAGGAAGGAAAGACTATTGATGCTTCCATGCAATTCAACATATACTACACTCACTAAAGAACCTTCGGTTCTCCGGCTGCGAAACATGCATTTCTAATAAAGGAGGGTTTTATGGGAAAGACATTGGCGGAGAAGATCTTTGACACCCACACGGTGGACAGGCCTTTTGCGGATACCTGGGTATTAAAACTTGACCGGGTATTCTGTCACGAGATTACCACCCCAATCGCCATCAACGATCTTGTGTCAAAAAATCTTGACA
The DNA here is from genome assembly GCA_031281925.1 of Treponema sp. GTDB lineage: Bacteria > Spirochaetota > Spirochaetia > Treponematales > Breznakiellaceae > JAIRNJ01. The sequence continues at coordinate 1,687 of JAITES010000137.1, forward strand.
GGGTCTTTGATGCGGAAAAGATCAAGGCGGTCATCGATCATGTAAGTCCGGCCAAGGATTCCGCCACCGCGGAACAGGGGAAAATTCTGCGGGACTGGGCAAGAAGGCACAACATCAGGGACTTCTTTGATGTGGGCAGAAACGGCGTATGCCACGCGATCTTCCCGGAGAAAGGTTTTGTGCGTCCCGGTTTTACGGTGATCATGGGGGACAGCCACACCTGTACCCACGGGGCCTTCGGGGCCTTTGCCGCCGGTGTCGGTACCACGGATCTGGAAGTAGGCATACTAAAGGGTGTCTGCGCCTTCAGAAAACCGGAAACTCTCAAAATAAATCTTGCCGGTTCGCTGCCTGAGGGGGTCTACCCCAAAGATCTTATCCTTGCGGTGATTGCAAAAACCGGCGTGGCCGGAGCCACCGGCAAGGTGATGGAGTTCCGGGGGAAGGCCGTAGAAGAGATGAGCATGGAAGGCCGCATGACGATCTGCAACATGGCTGTTGAAGCGGGGGCTACCAGCGGCGTCTGCATGCCCGACATGGTTACTGTTGACTATCTATGGAAGTACCTGAAGGAAGATAACGACGGACAGAAAAAGTACGCCTCAAAAGAAGAAGCCCTGGCCGGTTTTACACAGTGGCGCAGTGACGAGGACGCGGTATACTCAAGTATCGTCGATATTGAATGTTCTTCCCTTGAGCCGCTGGCAACGGTGGAGTACAAGCCCGACAGGGTAAAGCCGATCCGGGACTTAAAGGGAACACGGGTGGATCAGGTTTATATCGGTTCCTGTACCAACGGACGGATTGAAGATCTGCGGGCCGCGGCGGCGGTTTTGAAAAACAGAAAGATTGCCGATCATCTGCGGGGAATTCTCGTCCCGGCAACACAGGATGTGTATGTCAAAGCCATGGAAGAGGGGCTTATAAAAATCTTTCTGGATTCAGGATTCTGTGTAAGCAATCCCGGCTGCGGCGCATGCCTTGGGATGAGTAACGGCGTTATCGCCGCGGGGGAAGTCTGCGCCTCCACCACCAACCGGAACTTCTGGGGCCGCATGGGCAAGGGGGGCATGGTTCACCTGATGAGCCCCGCCAGCGCGGCGGCAACGGCGGTAGCCGGTACAATCGCAAGAGCGGAGGATCTGCAATGAAGACATTCGGAGGAAAGGTTCTGTTTCTGGACAGAAACGACATTAATACTGATGAAATTATCCCGGCACGGTACCTCAACGAGAGCAGCAAGGAAGCCCTTAAACCCAGACTGCTGGAAGATCTCAGGCTGGACGGTTTTGAAGGCGGACGGGACATAGACGGAAAGGGGGCGCTGCTGAGCAGGGCAAACTTCGGCTGCGGCAGTTCCAGGGAACACGCTCCCTGGGCCCTGGAGGTAAACGGTATAAACATTGTCATTGCCGAAAGTTTTGCACGGATCTTCAGGCAGAACATGTACAACTGCGGCATGATAGCCTGCGAACTGTCCAAAGAGACCCTCGATGAACTTTTTCGTGATTTTGCCGGGAAAGAAACTGTTCTGGATGTGGATACCCAAAAGGCGGTTCTGCATTTCAGGGCAGGCGGTAAAGAAAAATCCGTCCCCTTCAAGCTTGAAGGTTTTGAAAAAGCCCTGGTCGAAGCCGGCGGATGGGTAGAATACGCAAACCAAAAATATTAATTTTAGGAGCAGATCATGAAGAAAACAATTACTGTTGAATTAAAAGATCCCGCGCTTACCCTGGCCGCGCAGATCGTGTACGGGCAGCGGAAGGCATGGGGCGAATTAACCTACAATCCGCTGTATCTCAGCTTTATGCGGCCCCGTTCTTCGGACAGGGGAATGAACCGTCCCCTGCCCCTCATCGTGTGGCTCTGCGGCGGCGCTTTTATCGAAATGGATCGTAATGTCTGGATTCCCGAACTTGTCTGGTTTGCCAGGCGGGGCTATGCCGTCGCCAGTGTGGATTACAGTACCTCATACCGCAGCCGTTACCCGGAAAACGCCGAAGATATAAAACTTGCGATCCGTTATATGAGAGCCCACGCGGCAGAGTTCGGCATCGATCCTCAGCGGATTGCGATCATGGGCGAATCGGCCGGCGGCTATCTCAGCGCCTTCTGCGCCCTGACCGGAAAGGACAAAAGCTACGATACCGGAGGCCATGAAGGCTACTCAAGCGAAGTACAGGCGGCCGTTCCCTGGTATCCCCCCACGCGGCTTACGGAGATGGACATCAGCCCCGAAAAACTCATCGTACCCCATGACATTGCAAACTATGCCGACCTTACAAAACTGGTAAAGCCCGGCGCGCCGCCGTTCCTGATCCTCCACGGAAACAGCGATGGCCTTGTGCCGCTAAGCCAGGGGGAACTGCTCTACGAGGCTCTGGAAAAAGAACGCGTCCCCGTTGACATGTACATCATCGAAGGAGCGGATCATGCCGATACCGCGTTTCTGCAAACCGGGGTAAAGGAACTGATCCTCGAATTTTTGAAGAAGACCATAGCCTGAACTTGACTGTCCTGAAAGGCTGGACTAGATTTGAAAGATGTTTAGCATTATCGTTACGCCCCGCTTCGGGGACATGGACATTCTGGGGCATATCAACAACACTGTGCCTGCGGTCTGGTTTGAATTGGCCAGGAATCCCCTGTTCAGGATCTTCGATCAGGACATGAGCCTCAGGCGGGAAACCTTCCCCCTCATCATGGCCCACACGGACTATGACTTCGTGGATCAGCTCTACTTTCAGCATGATGTGGAGATTCGCAGCTGGGTGAGCCGCATCGGGAACAAGAGTTTTACCATCTACCACGAGGCATGGCAGCAGGGAAGACTCTGCGTAAAGGGCAGCGCCGTGGTGGTTCACTACGACTTCAATTCGGAAAAGAGCACTCCCCTCCCGGAGGACAAAAAGAACCTTTTAATGGAACACTTTCTCCCTGCGGAAGCCTTATGCACCCGGGCATAAAATCAGCGCTGCCCTAAAGACCCAGCATGATGCCTGCCGCTCCTCCCAGGGCTATGTAGACAACCGGGTGGAATTTCAGCTTCTTTAGGGCGATGAAGATCCCGGCGCAGAGAAGACACTCTTTGTAGCGGAGTATTGTGTACCATTCCTGCCATTCGCTGTTGTACAGGGCCAGTTTCCAGGCGCCGAAGGCTGCCGCCGCCAGAAGTCCTGCGGCAGCGGGCCTCAATCCCGTAAATACTGCGGCAACAATACTGTTTTCCTTAAACTCCTTCAGGAATTTCGCAATAACAAGAATGATAACAATTGAGGGAACTATCATGCCCAGCACGGCAATGATCGAACCTGCAATCCCCAGGGCCTGAAACCCGGTCTGGGCACCCATATTGATCCCTATGGCGCCCGGGGAGGACTGGGCCACGGCAAGAATATCCCCCACCTTTTCCCGTGTAAGCCAGCCGTATATGTCCGCCAGATGGAAGAGAAAGGGCAGGGTTGCCAGTCCTCCCCCCACGGAGAAGAGGCCTATTTTGAAGAATTCCGCAAAGAGAAGAAGGGGATTCATGAAGCCTTCTTTGCCGGCCGTTTAAGAAAAAAGCCTGCAAGACCGGCGGCAAGAATGATCAGCACAGGAGAGGCGGAAACAAAGGCCGACAGTCCCAGTGCGATGATAAAAATCGCAACCGAAAGCCTCCCCTTAAAAATCCCCTTAAAAAGCTTCAGCACTGTATCAAGGATAAGCGCGCAGACCGCAAGGCGGATACCGGCAAAGGCATGGCGCACCACGGGGTATTCGGCAAAACGCTGAATAAAAATGGACACAAGGATCATAAAGGTAACGCCGGGGAAAATAAAGCCCAGGGTAGCGATAATGCCTCCCGGAATGCCTGCGCGTTTGGAGCCGACAAAGGTTGACAGATTTACTGCGATAACACCGGGAGTGATCTGCGCTATGGTATAGTAATCCATCACCTCTTCCATGGTGATCCAGTTTTTTCTCTTGATCAGCTCCCGTTCAACTACAGGAATTATGGCGTAGCCGCCGCCAAAGGTCATGATGCCGACCCGGAAAAAGGTAACAAAGAGATCCACCAAATCCTTCACTGCGCTTCCTTCTTCATTGGACTTATTCGATAATCCGGCTGCTTGTCCGCTAAGCTGCGCTTAGCTTGAAGTCTTGACCTGCAGGTTCAGTTCCCTGAGCTGTTTATCGCTTACCGCGGAAGGACTTTCATCCATCAGGCCCTGGGCAAAGGAATTTTTGGGGAAGGCGATAACCTCGCGGATCGAACTCTCCCCGGCCATGATCATGACAAGGCGGTCAAGTCCGGGAGCGATGCCGCCGTGAGGCGGAGCCCCGTAGCGGAAGGCCTCGGTAAGGAAACCGAATTTCTCCTCCGCCTCCGCAGGATCAAAACCCACGATCCTGAAAACCTTCTTCTGCAATTCAGGATCATGAATCCTGATGGAACCGGAAGCCAGCTCAAAACCGTTGAGCACAAGATCGTAGAGATCCCCCTTCACCGAACCGGGATCCTTTTCCATGGTTTGCTGGTACTGTTCCTGCGGCCAGGTAAACATGTGGTGAGCCGCCTCCCAGTGGTTTTCATCTTCGTTAAATTCAAACATGGGAAAGTCCACTATCCAGCAGAATTCAAAGCGAGATCCGCCTCCCGGAGTTTTGCCTTCGCCGTCCGCAAGGGTGAGTCCAAGATCCCTGCCAAGCTTGCTGCGTACCGCACCCAGGGCGGTGTTGGCGATCTTCCGTTTACTGTCCGCCACGATGAGTATTAGATCCCCGGTTTCGGCCCCCATAAAACCGACAATGTCATTGGCGAGTTTCCCGTTGGCAGGGGAACCGGCTTCATCGGCAAAGAACTTTGAAACCCCTCCCTCCAGAACCGGCGCGCCGGGAAGGCCCGCAACCTTCATCCAGGCCAGGCCCTTTGCCCTGTAGATCTTTGCGGTCTCTTCAAGCTCCTCAATCTGCTTGCGGGAATAGGAAACGGTTTCACCGTTTTTCGCCTTGCCCTTTACAAGAAGGGCCTTTACCCCGCCGCCGGGAAGTATTACGCCGCGTTCGGCAGCGGCCCGCCTTTCGGCCTCGCCCGAGGCGAGCGCGTCCTTAAAGGCCTGGAAACCGCATCGTTCAACAAAGGGGGCAAAGTCCTGCATCTCCATGCCGAAGCGGAGATCGGGCTTGTCCGTCCCGTAGCGTTCCTGCGCTTCTTCAAAGGTCAAACGGCGGAAGCCGGCGGGCAGATCAAAATCCAGACATTTTTTGAACACATGGGAGAGGAGACTCTCCGTCATCTTCAGAATATCTTCCCTGTTCACAAAACTCATTTCAATATCGATCTGGGTAAACTCAGGCTGCCTGTCACCCCGTGCGTCTTCGTCCCGGTAACAGCGGGCAATCTGGAAGTATTTGTCAAAGCCCGCGACCATGAGTATCTGCTTGTAGAGCTGCGGCGACTGGGGCAGGGCATAGAAATGCCCCGGATAAAGCCGGGAAGGAACAAGATAGTCCCGCGCTCCTTCCGGAGTAGATTTGATAAAAGTAGGTGTTTCAATCTCGTAGAAACCCTGAGAGGTCATCCATTCGCGCACCGCAAAAGTAACATCGCTGCGGAGGCGGATCTTCCGCTGCATCGAAAAAGACCGGAGATCCAGGTAACGGTACTTCAGCCTGAGATCCTCACCGGCCCTGCTCTCCTCTTCAATCTGGAACGGAAGCACCCCGGAACGGTTCAGGACAAGGATGCGGCGGGCCACCACTTCAATCTCCCCGGTGGGCATTTCACTGTTCAGCATGTCGCCGGGCCGGGCCCTCACCTCCCCCTCCAGCGCGATGCAGTATTCGTTGTGGAGTTCCTCCGTGATCTTTGTCAGCACGGAAAAAGCCTCGCTGCCGATGATTTTTTCGGTATCGGGCTCCACCACCGTCTGGGTAATCCCGTAACGGTCCCTAAGATTGATGAATGATATGCCTCCGTGATCCCGCTTGCGGTGCACCCATCCGTTGAGAATCACGGTCTTCCCCGCATCCGCCTTTCGCAGTTCCCCGCAGTTTGCCGTACGCTTCATTGTTTCCATAGATTGACTATAAACCGCATAAAACAGGCTTTCAAGGTGGAAAACTTGACGTGCCGAAAGGAGCAATCTACACTAAAAATATGATTTTTGAGCTGAGTGATGAACTCATGGACGATATCCTCTTTTCCATGGAAGATCAGGAAACAGAGTTCCGCATAGATACCAGGAGGGGGATAATACTGAGCCGTGAGGACATCGCCGAAGAGGCTGAAGAAGAGGAGAAAGACCGCTTTATTTATATCCCCGACTGGGATTCTTCCAGCGGCTTCAGACTGATGGAACATTTTGCCGCAAGCCTCCGCAATCCCCTGCTGCGGGAGGAATTGGGCGCGGCGCTGAACCAGGGCCGGGGAGTGTTCCGGGCCTTCAAAGACATCTTAAGCCAGTACCCGGAAGCGGAAAAACTCTGGTTTGCCTATAAAGAAAAAGAGATGAAGCGGGAAATTATCCGCTGGTATAACGCCCTGAGGGAAGAGTGGGGCATGAGCCTCATCGGCCTTGAACCTGAAGATACACGGGATCTCGTGCTGGAGGATTTCCGCTTCCGTGAATACCGGGAACATGATCTTCATGAGGCCCAATCCCTTCATGCCCTCTGCCGGGAGGAATTTCCCCTAATGGAAACTGCATGGGTCGTTCCGGCGGAATACTCCCTTGTTGCGGAAACCGGACACGGAGATTTTGCCGGTTATATCGCCGCCGCGGAAAAGGCGGGAATTCTTCATATATATGCCCTTGAGATCCGGCCTGAGTACCGGGGACTCGGCCTGGGGGAAACTCTTTTGGGCCGCTTCCTGGAAAAATTTTCTCCCGCCGCGGAAAAGCCGAACGGCATGGCAAACAGCATAGAGAGGATAAACATCGAGCTTCCCCGGATCCATGAAGGTTTCTCCCGCGTCCTGCTCCGTTTCGGCTTTAAGGACCAGGTGGTAAGCTACAGTCTGGAAAGGCCAACAGGGTCCGAGGCAGACGAAGGCTCCTCTTGAGACTGTATCAGGCAAATAGTTTCGACAAAAGTTTCATTTCTTGACAGGCAAGTATTTTTTCGTTGACAAAAATTGTCCAGGACAGATATTATATGAGACTTACGTTGGGGAAAATGGTGAATATAGGCGTATGCTTGTATATATTTTTTTAGTTTTATGGAGGATAACATGAAACGTTTGTTTATTTTGACAGTGCTTTTGGCGCTGGCCTTCTCCCTGGTCTTTGCCGGCGGCGGCAAGCAGCAGTCCTCATCCGGTTCCGCTGTGACGAAGATTACCATCCTCGCCACCAATGCGGGCAACGATGCGAATACCGAGCAGACCCGGTACCGGATTGAAAAATTCAACGAAGCCTACAAGGGTAAATACGAGGCAGTCGTTGAATGGATCCCCGGCATGGCCGAAGATATCAGGGCCAAGTTCAAGATGCTCAACACCGCCCGTAATCTTCCGGCGATAGTGGGCAGCCTGGGCGAAGAGCCCTCCTTCGCGGAACTCCTGTTCCGTAATAACCGGCTTATCGACCTTAAGCCCTACTTCGACGCGGATCCTGAATGGCAGCGCCTGGCTATTCCGGCAAGCGTTGCCTACAATACCAGGGACGGAAAGATGTACAGCGCTCCGGCAAGCACGGCGCCCTATGTGGGGATCTACTACAACAAGGAGCATTTCACCCAGGCGGGAATTTCCCGGTTCCCCGAAACCTGGAATGAATTCTGGACCGCCTGCGACAAGCTCAAGGCAGCGGGGCATACGCCTATTTCCCTCCACCTTACCGAAACCGGCTGGTGCACCATGCTCATGGCAACTACCTATCTGGGCCGCAACGCCGAAGGGCAGGCCTTTATGAATCAGCAGTTCCCCACCAATTTCAGCACTCCCCAGATCATCGACATGCTCAACATGATAAAACGGCTTTACACCTACACCACCAGGGACGCCCAGGGGGGCAACTACGCCCTGGCGGCCAATAACTTCTCCAACGAAACCACCTCCATGATCCCCAACGGCCCCTGGATGATAGAGTCCTTAAGCGATCCCGCCTTTGCGGCCCCCGGGTTCGACCAGAAGGTGGGCTACGCCAAATTCCCCGAAGGGATAATGATAGACAACGGAAGCGAGATGCTCGGCGACGGCGTATCGGTGGATGTTTCCAAAGCAGAACAGGAAGCCGCCGTTGAGTGGCTCCGGTTCTACGCAACCAACCAGGACATGATCCG
>JAITES010000138.1 GCA_031281925.1 Treponema sp.
GAGGCCAGGGAAATCATACTATCGGAAAAGGGACGCCATTTTGATCCTGTCCTGGTAGACATCTTTGACAACCTGTCCGGCAAATTCGCGGAAATCGCAAAGATCGTCATTTAGGGAAAACAGCCCCTGTTCCCTATCCATTATTCACTCTTTCGGCTATACTTTTTCCAGTAAACTACTTTTGGAGAACAGCATGTCCGATCACATTACAGAATACCAGGGTTCCGCTACCATGGATAAGATCACCTCTCTGGCAAAACGAAGGGGTTTTGTCTTTCAATCTTCTGAAATTTACGGCGGCCAGAACGGCGCCTGGGATTACGGTCCCCTGGGAGTAGAACTCAAGAACCGCATAGCAGGGAACTGGTGGAAGGAGATGACCCAGCTTCACGACGACATCGTGGGCCTTGATGCGGCCATTCTCATGCACCCCCGTACCTGGGAGGCTTCCGGTCATGTTGAAAATTTCACGGATCCCCTGGTGGACTGCAAGAAGTGCAAAACCCGTTTCCGGGCAGACCAGATACCGCCCGAAAACCTGGCGGCCAAAAAGTGTCCCGACTGCGGAGGAGATCTCACCGATACCCGCAAATTCAACCTCATGTTCAAGACCCACATCGGCGCGGTGGAAGATGAGGCGGGTATCATCTACCTCAGACCCGAAACGGCCCAGGGAATCTACGTAAACTACAAAAACATCATTCAGTCCAACAGGATGAAGATCCCTTTCGGTATAGCCCAGATTGGCAAAGCCTTCCGCAATGAAATTGTCACCAAAAACTTTATCTTCCGCACCTGCGAATTTGAGCAGATGGAGATGCAGTTCTTCGTAAAGCCCGGTACCGATGTGGAATGGTTCAACGAGTGGAAGAAACGCCGCTGGGCCTACTACGAAAAACTCGGCGTCAGGATGGACAGCCTCCGCTGGCACCAGCACGGGCCGGACGAACTGGCCCACTACGCCAAAGACGCGTACGACATCGAATACCTCTTCCCCATGGGCTGGAAGGAACTTGAAGGCGTCCACAACCGTTCAAATTACGATCTTACCCGGCATACCCAGTATTCGGGCAAGGATCTCCAGTACATCGATCAGGAAAACAACAATGAACGCTACATTCCTTTTATAATCGAAACGTCCGCGGGCCTTACCCGTACCCTCCTCATGCTCCTCTGTGACGCGTATGACGAGGAAAAGGTGATTTCGGAGAAAAATCCGGGCGGCGCCGAAGGAAATGCAAGCGGGGAAACTTCGAGCGGAGACACTCCTTCGCATGGAACCGGCGGTTCCGCGGATGATTGGCGCACGGTGCTGCGCTTCCACCCCGCGCTGGCTCCTGTTACCGTGGCCGTGCTTCCCCTCATGAAGAAAGACGGCCTTGCCGAACTGGCCCAGGACATCCGTTCCGGCCTCAAAGAGGATTTTGCCACGGACTACGACCAGGCCGGCGCTATCGGCCGCCGTTACCGCCGCCAGGACGAGGCGGGCACCCCCTTCTGCGTCACCGTTGACTACGAATCAAAAGAAAACGGCACGGTAACCCTCCGCTTCCGGGATTCCATGGAGCAGATACGGGTGCACAAAGATGAACTGACAACGCGGCTGCATCAGGAAATAAAGGCCTACAAACGGATAAAGTAGACAATCGCCCGATTGCATCAGGAAATAAAGGCTTACAAACGGAGACAAAGCAGGCAATCGTCCGATTGCATCGGCAGAGGTCTATCCCCATGCCTTTTGAGCCGTCTCTGTACGGAGGTTTCCCCTGGCATATTTTTTAACTTTTAATGACGTATCTTTTTCTTACCCTTCCTCAATTAAACCGGTACTGGAAAACATCAGCGTTCAGTTCCCCGAAGGCTGGACAGGCATCACAGGCGATAACGGCGCGGGCAAAACTACACTCCTCCTCATGGCTGCCGGAATTGAAAACCCTTCGGCGGGAAACATTCAGGGAAAGGGAGGAATATACTGTCCCCAGCGTACCGATGATCCTCCCGGGGACTGGGAAGATTTTTTCTATTCGGGCGACAGGGACGCGGAACGTCTCATGAACCGGCTTAACATCAATGCCGCCTTTATGGACAGGTGGGACACCCTGAGCCACGGAGAGCGAAAACGGATACAAGTCGGCATAGCCCTCTGGAAAAACCCGCCCCTTTTGACACTTGATGAGCCTACCAATCACCTTGACAGGGAAGGACGGGATCTCATTGCCGCAAACCTTGAAGGATACCGGGGCATTGGACTTCTGGTGAGTCATGACCGGACTCTGCTTGACCGGCTCTGCACAAGCTGCCTCTTTCTCCGCGGGGGCAAGGCTGTCATGCGTCCAGGCGGTATAAGTCAGGGACTTGCCGAGGAAGAGCGGGAACTTCTTGCAGGCCGCCGCATGAAACAGAACCTTGCCGCCGAACGCAGCCGCCTGGCAGCCGAGGCCGATAAACGCCGCCGTACTGCCGAGAGCGCCAAAAACCGTCTCTCCAAAAAACACATCGATCCAAAAGACAGGGATACAAAAGGCAAAATCAATCTGGCAATTATCAGCGGCAAAGACGCTTCCGGGACAAGACTTTATAAAAAGATGCAAAACAGGGTGGAGCGCCTTGACCAGTCACTGGAAAACACCCAGGACTTTGGGGAACAGAAAAAGGGCCTTACGCTTAGGGGAACAAAGGCAAAGATGGATTCACTGTGGCGCAGCCCTCCCGGTGAAATTCCCCTTGGAGAAGACCGGGTTCTGCAATTTCCGGAACTGGCCATCCTTCCCGAACACCGCATCGCGCTCACAGGGCCGAATGGAGCGGGGAAATCAACCCTGATCCGTCATATACGCGCAGGGCTTCCGCCGCAGCTAAAGACACTCTACATCCCCCAGGAGATCTCCGCCGAAGAAAGCGCGGAACTACTCCGGGAAGTTTTGGATGAGAATGAAAAAGACAGGGGAGAAATTATCGCACGTTTTTCCCGCCTCGGCTCATCCCCGGCAAGCCTCCTGCAATCCAGCCTTCCCAGCCCCGGCGAGATACGCAAACTCATGATTGCCCGCGGAGTCTCCGCAAACCCTTCGCTCATCATCATGGATGAACCGACAAATCACCTGGATCTCACTTCGATGCAACTGCTGGAGGAAATGCTCAGCGAAGTTGAGGCCGCGCTTCTCCTTGTCAGTCATGATGAAGTGTTTCTTTCAAAACTTGCAAACCGGGAATGGTCTATAAACGGCGAAGGGAAACTGGAAATAAAATAAAAAAAGCATGGCAACTACCTACTTTCCCACCCCTTGGGGGGCAGTATCATTGGCGTTAGAGGGCTTGACTTCCGTGTTCGGAATGGGAACGGGTATATCACCTCCACCATGGTC
>JAITES010000176.1 GCA_031281925.1 Treponema sp.
TGAGGCGGAAGTACAGGGGGCTATCAGCCGCTTGATACAAGGCCGGACGGTAATCATGATAGCGCACCGTCTTCGGACTATTGTAAAAGCGGATAACATTATTGTGCTGGATAAAGGAAAAGTCGCCGAACAGGGAACCCACGATGATCTGCTCAAAAAGAGCGGACTCTATGCCAAACTATGGGACTTACAGCAAAAGACAAGCGGGTGGAAGATTACGACTTAGGTGCTGCCAATATTGTGTACACTCCTTTACCCCACATTTACCGTAACCCATAGATCTTGATCTTGTTAAGTACGGTCTTCCGGCTTACCCCCAGCTGAATTGCAGCCCTGGTTCGGTTTCCATTGCACGCGGCAAGGGTATCGATGATGGCCTGTTTTTCAATTTCATCGAGAGAGATCCCATCCTGTGTCCGCTCCGCCGTGTTATTCCGTTCATGAATGTCGATGTCTTCATCGCGTATGATCCTGTTCTCACAGAATATCAGTGCACGTTCCAGAATGTTTTCCAGCTCGCGGATGTTGCCGGGGAAGGAATACGAAACAAGTTTTTCCATTGCCTTCGAACTGAAACTGTAGTCTTCCTTTCCCCGCCGCGTGAGTATGAATTTTGCCAGAAGGGGAATGTCTTCCTGCCGTTCCCTTAAGGGGGGAAGACTGATCCTGAATACATTGAGGCGGAAATAGAGATCCTCCCGGAAACGGCCCTCACGGACTTCCTGTTCAAGATCCCGGTTGGTGGCGGAGATGATCCGTGCCGCAATGGGAATGTCGCTGAGGCCACCCAGCCGCCGAATCTTCCGTTCCTGCAGTACGCGGAGAAGTTTTACCTGAAGGATCATCGGCATTTCCCCAATCTCGTCCAAAAAGATGGTGCCTCCTCCGGCAAGTTCAAAAAGTCCCTGCTTGCGGGAAGCCGCTCCGGTAAAGGCTCCTTTTTCATGTCCGAAAAGTTCACTTTCCATGAGTCCCTCGTGAATGCCGCCGATGTTTACCGCCACAAAGGGCTCTGCGGCGTCTCTGCTGCGGCGGTGGATCTCCCGGGCCGCCACCTCCTTGCCGGTGCCGCTCTCCCCGGTGATAAGGACTGCAGTATTTCTGTCGGCATCGGCAATCTTGTCTATCTGCATTGAAATCTTCTTCATCTGCGCCGCTTCTCCAAGGAGAGCATTATGGCTGTTTTCCGTGCGGAGTCCTGCCTCCACAAGATTTTCCCGGCGTTTGTTTTCCACCAGAAATTTGAGTTTTATCACCAGTTCTGCCGGATCAAATGGCTTGACGAGGTAATCCTTTGCTCCTCCCTTGAGGGCGGCTACCGCATCGGCGATCTCTCCGTGAGCGCTGATCATAATCGAAGGGATCCCGAGGCCCCGCTGCTGAATCCAGTCCAGAACCCCCTGGCCAGACATTCCTGGAAGCTTCAGGTCGATAATGGCCGCATCAAAACTCTCCTTCTCCAGCAGGGTTATGGCCTCTTCCCCGCTTTTTGCGGAACATGAATCTATATTTTCCAGCCGCAGATACTTTCCGATTGATTCCCGGATGTTTTTTTCATCATCAATAATTAATACACGCATATCATTTCTCCTCAGGGATTTTCAGGACCGCCACAGCCCCTCCGTTCTCACGGTTTTCCAGAACTATACTGCCTCCGGCGGCTTCCAAAAAACGTTTGGAGATCGCAAGTCCTATTCCGGCGCCTGTGCTCTTGGTGGTATAAAACGGATCAAAAATACGGCTCTTGTCTTTCTCTTCTATGCCCCTGCCGCGATCCATGATCCTGATGACGATGTCGCCGCCCTCCCGGCTTATCACGGCCTTTATTTCCCCTTGAGGCCCCTCCGCTTCAAGGGCATTGCGGATAATATTTTCAAATACGGAACGCAGTCTGGCAGGATCGATGCCGACTCTTGATTCTTTAACCGAGTCTTCCGTAACAATGTTTCTGCCGCAGAGTCTCTGCGAAGTTTCTTCCAGAAGATCCGCCGGATTGAGAGGCACGATATTTCCCGCCGCGTCCCGAAGAAAATCATTTACCCGGTACACAAGGGCCGAAAGACGGTCAACCTCTTCGTTTATCAGAATCAGTTCTTCCCTGCCTGTACCGGGGAGTATCTTTTCCAGAATCCCTGTCTGGAGCCTTATCGAAAGGAGGGGATTCTTTATCTCATGGGCAAGGGTACCGGCGGCAGTCCCCAGAACTACCAGGTTTTTCTGGGATTCAATCCGTTCCCGGTATTCACGGTTGCGCAAGTATAACTGACGGAAATAAAAAGCCAGGGCCAGAAATACCAGTTCCCAGGCAGGAATGGCCAGGGCCAGAAGAGTATGGGTGCGGCGGTAAGCCGGATGGGCAATATCAATATAGAAATATTTTCCTCCAAGGCCCGGACCGTTTCCCTCACGCCGGCGGTTTGTCTGCTTTTCCGGAGGGGATTCCTCACCCGCTTTCGTCCGCCCCTCGGAAGGCTCGGGGGGCACAGGAGGCGCAAAAGTTCTGTCGGATTTAAGCACAAATTTTATGCGGTCGCTTTTTTTGTCGGGAATCGTATAGCGTCCAAAACGGCTCTTCCCGGAACTTTCCGCAAGAATACTTTCATCGAAAAATTCGGGGGCCTCCCCCCAGCGGTAGAGGGACTCCTGATCTTCGCCGTAGACCCCGATGCCCTCAATCCGGGAACGGAGCAGTTCGCTGGATTCAATTGCCTCGCCGTAACTTTCATAATTGCGCATGCTTGCAAAAAGTGTACTGAAGATCCGTTCATTGTCGTTGTCCCGGATGAGCCGCGCGCGATCCAGTGTTTCCCATACAATCAACACCGTTAATGCGGAAAATAAAAGCCATGCGACGACGGTAATAATAAAGGACGATATCTTTGTGTTCACCCTTCCTCCGTATATTGGACTTGTTCGATAACCCGGTTGGTTATCGAACAAGTCTTGTCTATTCATAACGCAGCGCGTCTATCGGGTAGAGCCGGGCCGCCTTCTGCGCCGGATAGAAACCGAAGACGATTCCCACAAATGCGGCAAAAAGGGCCGCAATCAGGGCAATCAGGGGATTTACCACGGCGGGAATTCCGGCTGCCTCAAGGGCCCTGCAGGAGACAAGGGCAAGGCATATACCCGCAAGTCCGCCGAGGAGGCTCAATGTAACCGCCTCCGATAAAAACTGCAGCAGTATGTCGGCTTTCCGGGCCCCCACAGACATTCTGATGCCGATTTCCCTGGTGCGTTCCGTTACCGACACCAGCATGATATTCATGATGCCGATGCCGCCGACAAGGAGGGACACACCGGCAATGGCCGCAAGAAGACCGGTAAGGCTCCGGGAAGTCTCACTTGCCATGTTGATCACGTCCGCCTGATTCATTATCTCAAAATCGTCAGTATCGCTGTCCTTTAGTTTATGGGCCTCCCGGAGAATAAGGCCGGCCTCTTCCTGCGCGGCATCCATATAATTCCTGCTCACCACGCTCATGGCAATATACGAGAGGTTCTGTGAATTGATGAGCCTTGTTAAGGCCGTGTCCAGGGGAACCAGTATAACATCATCCTGATCCATGCCTCCCCCGGCGCCTTTCTTTTCCAGAACACCGATGACAGTAAACCTGTCCGAGGATATTTTTATGTGCTGTCCGAGGGGATTTTCATTTCCAAAGAGATTTGCCGCGGCGCTTGCCCCCAATACCGCAAGACGGTTCCTGGCCTCAAGATCCTCAGTTCCGAAAAATGTCCCTTCCGCCATGTTCCAGTTTCTTATGGGCAGATAGTTTTCCTCCACCCCCATGACGGTAGTTGACCAGCTTCCGTTATTCGAAGCCGCGGTAACATTCCGCTGGCTTACCCCGGATATCGCCATGGCATAGCTTGATTCATTTTTCAGCTTGCGGGCATCGGCCCTGGTAAGCCGGTTCGGCCGGGGAAACGCTCCTCCCATGCCGGCCTGTGATGCACGCATCATGAGGCGCCGGGGCATGATCTGGAGAAGGTTTGTCCCCATGGCGGATATACGCTCTTCTATTGAACGCTGGGCCCCTGCCCCGGCGGCCATCATCACAATCACGGAACCCACGCCGATAATTACCCCCAGGGATGTAAGAAGACTCCGCATGCGGTTTCTCAGAATGCTGCGGAAACTGGTATTGAGCAGGAGAAGGATGTTCATGGCCTCTCCCCGGCTTCCGATTTCCGTTTAAGGTCTTCGGCAGCGTTTCTGCGTTCCTTTACCTCTTCATCCCTGACGATGAGGCCGTCCCGCAGCATTACTATCCGTTTGGTGTAAACCGCCAGTTCGCTTTCGTGGGTAACCATGACTATGGTTTTTCCCCGGCTGTTGAGATTCTGAAAGAGGGCCATGATCTCAAGGCTCATGACAGAATCAAGATTTCCCGTGGGTTCATCCGCCAGAATAAAAGCCGGATCGCTTACCATGGCCCTGGCTATCGCTACCCGCTGCTGCTGGCCTCCTGAAAGCTGGCTCGGGTAGTGTTCCATCCTGGATTCAAGTCCCACTTCCCTTAATACCGTTTGAGCCCTCTCCCGCCGTCCGGCTCTGCTTGTCTTTGTCTTCCGGTTGTAAAAAAGGGGAAGCTCCACATTTTCAAGGGCAGTGGTTCTGGCAAGCAGATTAAATGCCTGGAACACAAATCCTATTTTTTCGTTCCGTATGGCGGCAAAGGTATTTCCCTCCCGCTTGAGAAGGCCGCTTGCTTTTTGAGTGGAGGAAGAGCCCTCTGCAAAGCGAGTCGTCTCAATGCCGTCCAGCCGGTAGCTTCCCCCGCTGGGCCTGTCAAGACAGCCGAGAATGTTCATCAGGGTGGACTTGCCCGAACCGGAAGGCCCCATGATGGATACAAACTCGCCTTCAAAGGCGGAAAAGTCCACTCCCCGCAGGGCTTCAACAGTGATACTGTCGTTCCCTTTGCCGCCGATTCTGAAACTCCGCCTGATACCCCGCATTTCAATTACCGGAACCTGACTTTCCCCGCTCACTGAGGCCTCTCCCGGAGAATTATTTCTCTCCCTTCAGGCGCTCCGCCGTCTTCTTCCCCGGACGGCAGAATTTCAAGAATTTCCGTGTTGGTTCCGTCGCTGATGCCGGTTCTCGCAAGCAGGACAGCGGGTTTGCCGCCCCTGTCCAGATACCAGAGCTGCTTCGGCTCTTCGACGACAGGAGGCCTGTCGCGGCCCTGACTTTCGGTTCCCGCTGCCCGGCGGCCCATACCGGGCATGCGCCCCATATTGCCCTGCATAAGATTTGCCAGGCCGGGCGCAGCATTTCTGTCGGCGGTATTGTCCCCGGTATTTTTGCTGCCTTGAGCAAGCGAAGAAGGCCTGTAGCGCAATGCGGCATTGGGAACGAGAAGAATATTCTCCCGCTGTTCCTCAATAAATTCCACCGCGCAGCTCATTCCCGGCAGGAGGGAGAGATCCCGGTTTTCGACATCAATGATCACCTGATAGGACACCACATTGTCCTGTACCGAAGGCATAAGATGCTTGCTTGCCACAAGGCCGGAAAAACTGCGTCCCGGCAGACTCTCCAGGGTAAAACGCACTTCCTGATCGGGACTAATGGAAGCAATATCCAGTTCCCCGACCCAGGATTCAATCTGCAGCTCTTCAAGATTTTCGCAGAGAGTAAAAATGTTGGAAGAATTACTGGAGGAACTGTCAACCACCGTGTCCCCCACATTGATATTGCGCTCAAGGACAATGCCGTCTATGGGACTTGTAATAAAGGCGTACTGGTTAATTTCGGTTTCAATGGCCTTGAGATTTGACTCTGCGGCGGAAAGTTCCGCGGCCTGGATATCAAGCGTAGTTTTGGTACTCTGCAGTTCATAGTCGGAGATAAGTTTTTTGGCCGCCAGAGCCTCCTGGTTGCGGTAGTTTATTTTCGACAATTCATAATTCGCCCTGGACTTTATCACCTGGGCAAGCTGTTGTTCCCTCTGCAAAACCAGCATGTCGGTATTGAGCACCGCCAGTACCTGGCCTTTTGTAACCCTGTCGTTATAGTCAACATTGACGCTTTCCACCCGGCCGCTCATCCGGGGAAGCACCTTGACCGTGGATACGGGGTTAAGGGAACCGGTGGAGGCTACGGTTTTTTCGATGTTTCCCCGCTCGATCCGGGTAAATTCGTATACCGGCCCCCTGCCTTCCCCCCTGCAGGAAAAGAAAATCGCAGGAATAATCAATAAAAACAATAAAAAAAACAAAAAATAAGGCCTCATGTATCTCCCTGTATGCATCTAAGCTTGCTGTTCCAAAATCTGACATTTTTGAACAGACTCTGATAAATAAGCAATTTTTATGCCAGGCTGTTTTACCGCGTTTCGGCCTCCAAAAGGGCAAAAAACCGTAAATCGGCCCGGGCCGGTGAGTAATAAGTATACAGTATGTTACCTATTTTTACACCCATAGACAGACTCAGGATAATACGGTATTTTGGGAACCGGTAAAAAGGAGGATGGAGAAATATGCCAAGTTAAGGTTCTTCGCCTATACCCGAAGTATCTAAAGAAATATTCACGTTCAAAATCTGAGCCTAAAACCGGCTTGAAACAAAAATTCTCAATTAAGCTGCATTAAGGAGGAAAAAGGAGATGAAGCTTCTGATTGTGGATGATTCAAACATTATGCGCCGGGCAATTGAAAAATATCTGGCGAGCAGGCAGTTCACCCTGGTGGGAACCGCGGCGGACGGAGAGGCCGCCCTGCAATTATTTTCAAAACATTTGCCCGATCTCGTAACTCTGGATATTACCATGCCCCGGATGGACGGCCTTGCCTGTCTCGATCAAATGCTGAAGCTGAAACCCGATGTCAAGGTTCTCATCATATCGGCCCTGAAGGATCCTGCAACCG
>JAITES010000194.1 GCA_031281925.1 Treponema sp.
ATAACAACGACTTCGCCGTCAAAACCTCTATTTAGAGATATGCTGACATGCATCAGAAACGGCCTCGCCCATTGGGAAGAAGTCTACGGTCAATGGAACGGAGCAAATAACGTTCAGTACGGCTTTGACAACGAGGGACATGTAACAGCCCTTATCATTGAAGGAACCATTAAAGATAACAGCGAGAAAATAGCCGTTGAGTTCGATTTGACCCAAGGCAACCCCGTTCTTGAACTGGTTAAACTGATACGATAAGGATTGCAGGCCGCTCGCTCACAGGACAGACCGCCGTTTTCGTAGTTAAGAACACCTTATTCCGCAGGGCTAATGTAGGGGCGGGCGCCAGGCGCCAAATTTCCGTAGCGTCCTATAAACCGGACTACGCTACCTATCTACTTCTTCGACCTCGCGGTAAATTTTTTCTTCACATTCCCTTCTTTCACCGTTTCGGTTTGATGTTGAGATTCACCCCAAGCTTTGATTCACTGTCCACGATAGTCCAGCTTGAACCGGGATATATGCCGACGGTACGCATTTGGTAGCCTTTCTGTTCAAGTTCTTCGATGATCGCGTCCCGTTTATCTCCCACTTCAAAGCCCAGATGGTGAACCCCTTCGCCGTGCTTGTCCAGAAATTCCTGAAAGGTGCTCTCTCCTCCGGTGGGCTGGCTGAGTTCGATGACAAAGCCCCGCTCTTTTACATCAATTACCGCCATCCTCATGCCGTAGGCCGCCTTTTTACCGCGGTAGCTAATATCCGTGTTGGGACCCGCGTCATGGATTTGAATTTCGGGAACAGGAATATTAAAGAGTTCTGCCCATTCCTTTGCCGCTTTTTCCACATCCCGCACAACCAGTGCGACCTGAATAAATCCGTTACTGTTTACCGGTGTTTTCATATTTAACTCCTGCAAAAAAGCGGCCGTCTCGCCGCTTATGTAAATCGAAAATTAACACGCAGTGTTAATTCTTATTCCTCTTATATCATCTTTATGACCGACTTTACAATGTCGGCCTTGTTATGGACGCTCTGATCCATGGCGTTCTGAATATCCTTGAAATCGAACACGTTGGTAACAATATCCTTCACCCTGGTTTTTCCGCTGCTCACCGCGTCAATGGCCAGAGGATAGATGTGGCGGTAGCGGAAGATTGTCTTCATGCCTATCTCCTTGTCCAGTGCCATGCCGATGGGCAGGTTCATCTGTCCTGAAGGGCTGTAACCGACAAACACCAGCGTCCCTCCCTTTTTGAGGAAGCCGATGCCCTGGGAAGCGGCGATCTCACTGCCGGTGGTTTCAATGACCAGATCGACGCCCTTGCCGCCTGTCAGATCTTTTACCGCCTCAAGCGGATCTTTTTCTTTGGAATTGATGACTACATTCGCCCCAAGCGCCTTTGCCTTCTCCAGGCGCTTCCCGACTACATCGGTAACATATACGGTGGAAACGCCCAATGCCTTCATCGCCAGCATGGACACAAGTCCGATGCAGCCTGAACCTGTTACAACCGCTGTCTGCCCCAGCTGTGCTCCTCCGGTTTTTGCCGCATGGAAACCGACTGCAAGCGGCTCTATCAGGGCCCCTTCCATGGTATCCATATTGCCGGGCAGGCGGAAACAGAGATCCGCCTCGTGGGCCACATACTCGCAGAAAACCCCGTCTACCGGGGGAGTCGCAAAGAAGATCACATCCGGGCAGAGATTATAGCGCCCGCTGCGGCAGAATTCGCAGTGTCCACAGGTTTTTCCCGGCTCCAGCGCAACCTTGTCCCCGGCCTTGAGGTGCTTTACCGCGGAACCGGTTTCCACCACCACCCCTCCGGCCTCGTGGCCCAATACAAAAGGATACTGCACAATAAAGTTGCCGATGCGTCCGTGCTCGTAGTAGTGCAGATCCGAACCGCAGACCCCTACGTATTCAAGTTTTACCAGAACCTCATCGCTTTTGGGCTGGGGGATCTCCCTTTCGGTGAATTCCAGCTTCCCCAATCCTGTCTGTATAGCCACTTTCATTTTTCCCTGCATATAATCCTCCATTGGTAGATTCGCTTGTCCAGTTCATCATAGTATCCTATTATTCTCCTGTCTACAATAAAGCCGAAAAGGATTGAACATGGGTGGAAACAGTTTTGGCACTCTCTTTAGAGTCATGACCTTTGGTGAATCACACGGCCCGGCCCTGGGCTGCGTCATCGACGGCTGTCCCGCGGGGCTTCTCCTTGAGACTGAAGACATTGCCGCGGAACTCAGACGGAGGAGGCCTCTGGGAGGAGAGGGGGCCTCTACCGCACGGAACGAAGAAGACGAACCGGAGATCCTCTCGGGCATCTTCGAGGGCCGAAGCCTGGGAACTCCCATCGCCATCATCATACGAAACCGGGATCAGCGTTCAGGGGACTATGATGAGTTGAGAGAAGTCTACCGTCCGGGGCATGCGGACTGGACATGGGAAGCCAAATTCGGGCGGCGGGATCACCGGGGGGGCGGCCGCAGTTCCGGGCGGGAAACCGCGGGACGGGTAGCGGCAGGCGCCGTGGCAAAAGTTTTCCTGAAGGCTTCAAATACCGGCATCCGTTCATGGGTCTCTTCCATTGCGGGTATCGATATTCCGGGCCCGGAAAAACCGGGCTTTGATATTGAAGAGACCGAAAAAAATCCCTTCCGTGTAGCCCGCAGTGATTATGTCAAAGAGGTAAGGGAAAAAATAGAATCGCTGCGCGCTTCGGGCGACAGTGCGGGCGGCATTGTTACTGTCAGCGTTACGGGCCTTCCGCCGGGGCTGGGGGAGCCTGTCTTCGATAAGGTCTCCGCACGGCTCGCCCAGGCCGCCCTTTCCCTGGGTGGATGCAAGGGTGTGGAATTCGGCAGCGGCTTTGCGGCGGCTTCCCTGACAGGTTCGCAAAACAACGACACGATCAGGGCAAGGCCTCTGGACGCGGAAGCCGGCTTTAAGAATTCACTCGAACAGAAAACAACGTTTTCTGCCTTTGATACAAACAATGCGGGGGGAAGCCTGGGCGGCATCTCCACCGGAGAGGAGATACTGTTCAGGGCGGCCTTCAAACCCGTCGCCTCCATAGGGAAAATCCGGAAAACCGTGGATACTTCAGGCCGCCCAAGAGAGCTTTCCGTAAAAGGCCGCCATGACATCTGCATTGCTCCCCGCGCGGCGGCGGTACTCGAAGCCATGACGGCGCTGGTGCTGGCCGACCTTATCCTCCTCCGCCGTGCGGACAGGGTGTAAAATTTTCATTCCCGGTGATATTTTTAGGGAAGGTGACTCCTCTTTCGCCTGACACATCAAATTTTTCCCCTTGCCTAAGCCCCAAAAATCTGATACATTCAATACACGAGGTAAAGAAATGGCCGCCAAAGTCAAACCCGTACAGCCTACGGAGAAAAAAGACAAGAAAATCGCCCGTGAAGTCATAGAACAGATCCGTAAACCCATACCCGCATCGGTGTACAAGCGGCATGAAAAAAAATCCGCCTACATTGACAAGTTTTTCAAATAGGCCCTTATGCAGAGGGGAACCTTCGGTGCGGGCCCGCGTAAGGAATTTGCTAAAACCAGCCGCCCCGGTGAATTTAAACTGGAACCCTTTACTCCCCAAAAATCCTGTAGCGGTTTTCAATGTGCGGTTGCCGAATACAACGATTATCTGGTAAATGACGCCCTGCGTTCCATGCATGACCATATAGCCCTTACATGGCTCCTTACCGAGCGGTCTACCGGTAAAATCGCCGCCTATATGTCCCTTATTATGGACGCAATAAAATTGTCATTTACCGAGAAGGAACTCCACAATCTCAACTATCCATTCAAAACCATACCGGCCATGAAAATCGCCAAGCTGGCGGTTGATCGTAGTTTTTCAGAAAAATACAAGGGTATTGGAACTTTTATGATTGACAGTGCGGAGCACCTTGCATGGGCCTGTAATACGGCCTATTGCGCCGCCCGTTTCCTCACTGTAGATGCCGACATAGAGCATGATGAAGGAGTTCTGGCCTTTTACGAAAAAAACGGCTTTATCCTGAACTCCGAACTTTTCAACAAAAACCGCAAGACAATCTGCATGAGGAAGGATCTTTATTGTTAGGGGGAAATTATTTATGAAAAAAGAAATTATAGTTGTCCACAATGTCATGTTGGTAGACTAAAATACGTCATTTCTTATAATTCTATTGTATAGTTGTCTACCCTTTCCTCACATACAAAGGTATGGAGGACAGTTCCTTGTCGTCCATGTAGAGGACAAAGTTTATTACCCCGCTCTGCTTGAAGCGGAGATTGGTAATGGTAAACACAAGGTGGCTCACCGCGGTTGCGTTCCCCACACCCTTGACATCCACATTACCGGAGATGTTTTCCATGGTCATTTCTCCGTCAAGATCCGTGGTTTCGATACGGAAACTGTGGCTTGAGAATTCCCAGAGATCGAAGCGTACACGGATCACCACGGAAAGCTGGGGATGCACGCAGGGGAAGTTCCGGGAAACGATGGTGTCGAAGGTGCCCACAACGGTCAGTTTGCCGCCGTTTTCCTGAGCAAAGTCGCAAAAGGTAAAAAGTTCTATTTTCATATATATAGCTCAGCTTTCTTTCTCGTACATTACAAGGCCGTTGATTCTTCGCAGGAGGCCGATATACACCACCGCGCCGGCGATTATGAACACGGCGACCACTCCCAGCTGCCAGAGTACCTGTAGCCTGATCCATTCGATGATGGGGTCGGCGTCAAGGTCGCAGCCGATGATCCCTATCACTTCTCCGTCATGGTTCCGGATGGGTGCGTAGGCCGAAATAACATTTCCCCACAGTTCCGTGTGATCGATGCCTCCCAGGAGGGAGGTTCCGGTTCGTACCGTCGTAAAGAATGTTTCCTCATAATCGGAAACATCCTCGTCGGTGCCTATGGGCGAAAAATTTTCTTCATCATCCGGGGTGGAACTTCCGTCTATGATGTAGCGGTAAACCGTATCGGACATGGAGATCATTGTGTACAGATACTGCACTCCGAATTCGTTTTTTATCTCCAGCATTCGTTTCTGGGTTTTAATATAATAATCGGAAGAGTCATCAAGGGTTACGGTAAGTTCCAGAAAATCATCAAGATCATCTCCCCCGATCAATTCTTCCACGCGATGCACGGGGGGCATGGCCAGCTGGGAACAGACATAACGGGTAACCGAGTTGACCTGAAGCACCGAAGTGATGATAAAGACTCCGAATATTGCCACAAAGAAAAAGCCGAAAAAGAGGGTAAGGCGGAACTTCATAAAGGAAGAAGTCCGGGCCATATTGTCGTTGAGCTTTATACTTGCGCTAAATTCCATCGCCATTGCTATTCTCCGTTTTACCCTTGCGTGCCGTTTCAAAAGCCGCAGAATCAGTGCCGATCCTGAGCCGGTTCATAGGGAATAATCATTGTAAAACTGGTTCCCTTCCCCGGTTCGGTCTGCACTTTTATGGAACCCTTAAGATCCCTGACCCGTTCACGCACCAGGTTAAGTCCTATGCCCCGGCCCGCATTGAGATCCGCCGTCTCCGCGGTGCTGAAACCCGGCGCAAAAATTGCGCTTAGAAGTCTGGACTTGTCCCCGGCCTCTTCTTCGCTTTTCAGAACCTTTGTCGAAAGGGCCTTCTTGCGGATCTTGTCAAAGTCCAGCCCCCTGCCGTCATCGGAAAGTTTGATAGTGATCTTGTCTCCCACATGTTTGATGACAAGCCTGACGGAACCCTCGCTTTCTTTTCCAGCGGCCTTTCTGTCTTCGGGCGCTTCAATGCCGTGGTACACCGAGTTGCGGACCAGTTGGGTCAATATTTCCTTGATCACCCGGCGGGGGCCATGTTCCAGAATCTCGCCGTCAAGGTCGTCAACAATGAATTTTGCCTTTTTATTCAGGGCCTGCGAAGCCTTTTCGCATGCCTTGGTAAGGGTTTCTATCAGTACGAAGCGATCCTGCCGCCGGCCTCCCGTGCCCCTGAAGTTTTCGATCTTTCCGATTATATCCCGGAACTTGTCCTTCTCCCGCATGATGCTTTCCAGCTCTACGGTAATATGGAGAACCTCTTCAAAGGAAACATCATCCTTCTCCCTGAGTTTGCGGATCTTGTTTTCCAGTTCATGAAGCTTGCCGCTGAAATTTTCAAGCCCCAGGATCAAGGCGTTTGATTTGATCGCGTGGACGGACTGGTAAATCATCACCATGGCGTCCTTTCCGGACAATTTCTGATCTTTGAGGATCGTATTGACTCTGTCGAATTCATACTCCGTGTCCTCAAGGAAATCACCGAAAACCCGCGGCTCTACCTGGATTATCTGGAAGAGGGCCTTCATCTCCTCTTCCCGCCTGCCTTCCTCTTCGGCAAGCTGCTGCAGCAGTTTCTTTGCCTCGGTAATGTCTTCAATGTTGCCCAGAATCTGATAGTCGCCATAGCCGCGGTCAACGGTGGTAAAATTTGAACGCAGGATTTTTGTCTCCTGCGACAGGGGATCGATGTATTCAAATTCGGCAATAGGATTGATATCGTCCAGCATCTTCGCATCAAAAGAACGGTTCAGCACCATGCCGAAATAGTCTTCCAGGGTTTCCCTCTCCTTCTGTTTTAATGAAGAGTCCAGAAGCGCGGTAAAACGTTTCCCTTCAAGTTCATCGGTTCCCATAATATCAACCAGTGCCCGGGAAAAGGCAGGCTGAATGACATAATCCTTGTCAAGCAGGAAGAGGCCTACCCTGAGGCTGTCCTTCATCGCGGCGATCTGATCCCGTTCCGATTCCAGGGCGCTGGTGAGCTGTTTTACCCAGCGGTCTTTGAGGAGCCGCACCTGTTCATACACGATGGTAAGGGCAAAAACCAGAATATAAACGGCGATGATCCGCAGTGTAATGGCCAGCGTATAATCAAAATCCGCAAGACCGGGAACAAAGGCAACCAGCATGGTTCCTGCCAGCACAAGACCGGAAAGAACAATACCTATGTTGAGTCCCAATACGAAGATCGAGATAAGGGGGAATGAATAGATCCACAGCCCCGCAAAACCCTTCTCTCCGCCGGACATAACCAGTACGACACAGAGGACTGCAAAAACAGAAATGGGAACAATGGCGATACCGGCAAAGGGCAGTTTTGTACGCAGAAGCCCTATGGCGATAAAACAGAGCAGGCCTACGCAGATATCCGCCATGCCCCGGATTACATTGCCTTCCAGAATAACCGTGCTGCCGAAGCCGACAAGGAAACCGCCGCCGATGATGAGGGCTACATTGAAAAGAACATACCGGACGAGAGACTCGACAACCGCCTTGTCGCGGAGATCTTCAAATTTATTGCTGGAGAGAAAGCGCAGAAGAACGCTTGTGCCTTTAGCCATGCTAGGCGCCTTTAGCCGCCTCTATGGCTACAGAAAGGGCGAAAGCCTCATTTCCAAAAGCCGTAAAGGGTATACAGATGATCCGGGCCGAATTATTGGACCACTTGACGACATGTTCTTTCCCGGTAACAATCGTCGGCAGCGAGATGACCAGCCGGAAAGCTTCCTCAAGGCTCTTCTTTACATTGCCCGCTATGATGTTGACGATCTCCCCGACCGCATCCACCACATCATCGTCAAGCTTCGTGTGACTGGAGCCGGTGAGAAGATCGGTGATCCTGATCGCCAGACTGTTCTTCATCGAGATTACCACCGCGCCCCTGGCTTCTCCCGTGAGTCCTATAACCGCAGAAATGTCCCAATCCGCCGCTTTGTCCTTGTCCACAAAAAAAGGCCGGTCTACAACAACATCTGTTCCGACAAATTCCCTGAACACGTTTTGTGTCGTATCAATAAAAGGCTGAATATACTTTTCCATTCTGTTTCCTTCTCAAGTTTTTTAACGGGCTTTTATTCGGCCCGTTCCAGGCTAGATTGTTACCTTTGACAGCTTTTCCCTGAAGCTCTTTTCGTTTATCGGCTTGATGATATAATCGGTAGCGCCGTTCTTCAAAGCCTCAATTACGTTATACTTGGCAGACTCGCTGGTGACCATGATGATAGGGAGATCCTTGTACTGCTGGATGGCCCGCACCTGCTTGAGAAAGTCGATGCCCGAAAGTTCCGGCATGTTCCAGTCCAAGAGGATCAGGTTGATGGAATTAAGCTGCAGCTGCTGCAACGCCTCGACGCCGTTTGCCGCCTCCAGAAACTGGCAGGGAATCTTTAATTCCATGAAAGTATTTTTTACTATATTCCGCATGATTCGGGAATCATCAACCACCAGAACTGTCTTCATAAAACGCCTCCGTTTCGTACATTGTTCCCATTCTAGCAGTATCTTTTATTGATAACAAGTGGAGCTATAATTATTTCGTACGTAAGGCCCCGGAAAATCCCCTTATCTCTATAAAAACGCCCGTATTAAAAGTTTTTTTATCTCAACGGCACTGTGGAATCTTGCCCCCGTCCCCTGTAGCTTGTTATGTCCACTTCCCGCAACGGCCGCCGCTGCGGCCCAACACTTCCTCGTTGTTCCGGATTTCCACAATCTCGCAGTGGTTGGGGCAATCCCGGCAGATAAAGCCTTCGCTGTGAATAGGGTGGAAGGCGGCGGCGTAACCCCGGAAGCGGGTTTCCT
>JAITES010000197.1 GCA_031281925.1 Treponema sp.
GGCAATCTGTTCGGGGTTAAGTTTTTTCATGTATCAAATCCTGTATAAACGCTGCGGCAGAGGGCGGAAACACTGCAGCTTCCGCAGTCCCTGTCCTCCATTTCGGGCACCCGGTAGTCCCCTTTGCTCATGGCGGAGACAAGATCGGCAAGGATGCTGTCTACCCAGTCTATTTCACACTGATAGTCTTTCCGGTTCATGGGCAGAGTGTGTGAGGAATTTGGGGGGACATCATCATCGATAACATCCCGGTATTCCCGGTTATCCAGAGAATAGAAGCGGGCCAAATTTACTTTATCGCCGCTACCGTGTTCCAGCATGTTGATGTACGCGGGAAGCTGGACATTGGCCGGAGATGTCTCTTCGTCCGCGAGAAGATCTTTCCTGTCGGGCATGAGGCCGGTTTTGAAATCCGTAAGAATATATTTTCCCGTTCTTTTGAGTACAAGATCCGCTTTCCCGGTCATGGAAAGGCCGAGATCCGGATACTCCCTGCGCAGCGGATACTCGGGTTTGAGAACCTCCGCGCCGTCGAGAATCTCCGCATCGGCTTCAAGATAATCTTCGAGAGCGGCATTGATTCTGTCCCGGAGCATGTCATACACCGATTCCTGAAATGCCCCCTCCCGCTGCCGGGCATTATTCAGGGCGGTGTCCACCTCTTCATTGAGCCATTTCCTGTAGGTTTCAAGCTTTTTTTTGTCAAATTTTTTTGAATCGTTTTCAATTCTTAAAAAAAAGGCCTCCAGAATTCTGTGGTAAAGCATACCCAGATCCCTCTGGTCAATGGTCTCGATCCCGGTCTGCTTTTCCGAAATACCCAGTCCCCTTTCCAGAAGCCAGCGGAAGGGACATAAAAGGTACTCGTTAAGATCCGTGGGAGAAAGTTCAAGGTTCCCGGCATTTTTCTCGGGTTTCCGTTTGGGACTGCCGAGCGCCTCCCTGAGTCTTTCCCGTAACTGGGGTTCCGCCAGGGGAGTGGAACGAAGATCCGTTCCGCCGCTTCCCAGAATTTTCAGGCCCGCTTCCGCCTCAACTCGAAAGAGAGTATTGGACGGCTCGGTGGGGAAGCTTAAAATCTCCAGATCTTTCAGGGAAAGTTCCCCCTCCAGAGCGTTGAGGGGTACCGTGGGGCCTGCCCAGGTTTTTTCCGCGGTGCTGAATACCGTAAAGCCGCCTGAAAAAGCATAGGCGCGGGCAAAAGCAGCGGAAAGATCCCGTTCTTTAAGGCTCAAAAGATGTTTCCTGTCTTCCCGGATTGAATCTCCCCCCGCTTCGGTCCCGGTAACGGAAGCGCTGTTCTGTCCCATGTTGATAACAAAATGAACGAGGGGCGCAATACCCGCTCCTACCTTGTAATCGTAGATCGATACGGCCTGTTTTCCACCCTGGAATACGTACTTCATATCCCCCAGATAGGATTTAAAAATGCTATACACAAGACCTTTTTCCTCAAGGTTTTCCATGTCCCGGAAACGCCCCGCTGCCAGGATCAGTTCATCCAGGGCCTTCATGGCCCGGGCAAGAATATTGTCGGTATCCTCATTGATACTATCCCTGTCAAAGTAGCGGTTTTCAAAGATGTGCCACTGTTCCTTGAGCCCTTCAAACGATGATGAGTTTACCAGATTCCGTATATCCTTTTTCAGCCGTGTATAAAAGGCATTGATCTCATCGATGGAAATAGTAAAACTGCCCCGGTAGCCCTTCAGCCTGAAAAATGTATTTTCCCACACATCAAATTTATCTTCCCCCGTAGAAGCCATGCAGCGGTAACGGAGTCCAAAGTCCAGCAGAGCGTTGATACGTTCCCTGTCTTTCCAGGGATAGGCCTGATCGAGAAGCAGATTCTTCATGGACTGATACGACCAGCGGTTTGAAACGCAGTCCGCAAGGCTTGAAAAGATCCGCCCTCCTCCGTACCCCGTAAGGCTTTTCCCCCCGCGAAGCAGGGCCGGTATATCCCGGCGGGCCAGATCCAGAATCAGGCGTTCCGTATCGTCCGCCCCCGGATAGCTGATAACGATGTCTTCGCTCTCAAGGCCCCCCTCTTCCATAAGCTGCCGGATGACAAGGGCCAGCCAGCGCTGTTCCTCCGCCGCCGATTCAAAGCGGATATAGTTTCCATCCTGTACCGCGGCCCCGTTCAGAATACGCGCCGCGGCCTGCGCTTTTTGTCCGGAAGGAATTTCCGGCGGAGCGATGTCCTTTAACGTAATAATTCTGAGAGAAAATTTGCCTTTCGTTCCCGCGGCCGCCGTCAATTCTTCCCGGTATTCCTCCCAGTCATCCGCCAGTTCCGGGAAAAAGAGTATCCAGTTTTTGTCCGCAAATGTAAAATCCGTCCTGTTCCAGGAAGGCTCGTAGAGACTGTAGGTTCCCAGAAACACTTCATAACGCCGCCTGATCCAAAGAAGATCGACAAACCAGGGATCCTCCAGAAGTTCCTGTTTGCGGGGACTGCTGTTCACGCGCCTGTTGAGTCCTTCAAGACCGGGAAGCAGGGCCGCCAGAGGAGAGACAAAAGACTCCCAGAAATTTGCATACCGGTAATTGATGAAATCCCGAAGGCATGCGTTTCCCTCCCCGGCCGCCCCCGCGTTCTCCCGGAGGAGGCTGCCCGCAAACACTGTCCTGGCGGCTTTCCCTGCAGCTTCCCTGTCGTGAAAGTGCAGCGCCAGGGTTTGAGTCTTAAACTCATCCCACGCCAGAAACCGCTCCTCCGCCAGGGGCTTCATACTTTCCAGGGCCGCCTTTTCGAGCCAAAACCGGGCCGGCACCGCCGAGGGAAAGACAAAGCTGCAGTCCCGGTCGGGCAGGGCTTCGAGTATATATTCCGCAATGGGACGGGGGGATTTCATTTTATTTCTGACATTCCTTCCAGCGGAAACAGGAAACAAGATGATCGTTTATCAGCCCTTCGGCCTGAAGCCAGGCATAGATTATCGTGGGGCCCACAAAAGAAAACCCGTGTTTTTTCAGGTCTTTGCTTATTTTTTCCGAAAGTTCCGTGGAAACGGGTATTTCCGAAAGATCCTTCCAGTGGTTTAACACGGGCCTGCCATCTACAAAATTCCAGAGCCATTTGGAAAAGGAACCTTCGGTTTCCGTCAGTTTAAGATACGCCTGCGCGTTGCCGATGGCGCTTTCAATCTTTCTCCGGTTACGGATAATACCGCTGTCCGCCATGAGCCGCTCAATATCCTTTTTCCCGTAACGGGCGATCTTTTCGGCATCGAAGTTATCAAAGGCCGCACGGTAAGCTTCCCGGCGTTTGAGTATAGTGATCCAGGAAAGCCCGGCCTGGGCGCCGTCGAGGATCAGGGACTCAAAAAGTTTTTTGTTTGAATGGCAGGGCATGCCCCATTCCCTGTCGTGGTATTTAAGGTATACTTCATCCTCTCCGCACCAGGAACAGCGCTGAACCTGCTCAGACTTTGACATAATGATCCTCCTTCCCATATACTACTACAAGAGGTAACTATGGCAAAGGTGGACATTGGATTGATCGGGCTTGCGGTGATGGGAGAAAATCTCGTGCTCAACATGGAAAACAAGGGCTTTTCCGTGGCGGTGTTTAACCGGACTGTTTCCAGGGTGGATGATTTTGTAAAAGGCCGGGCGGCTAAAAAGAAAATCTTTCCCTGCCATAGCATGACAGAGCTGGCCCAGGCCCTGGAAAGACCCAGAAAGGTCATGATCATGGTAAAGGCCGGGCAGGCGGTGGATGATACCATCGAACAGCTTCTGCAGGTTTTTGAACCGGGAGACATTATCATTGACGGCGGGAATTCAAACTATCAGGATACCATACGCCGGACCGCTTATATAGAATCCAGGGGACTCCTCTACATCGGTACCGGGGTTTCCGGCGGTGAAGAAGGCGCCCTTACCGGCCCTTCCATTATGCCCGGCGGTTCGCCTGCCGCCTGGCCCCTGGTCAAACCGGTTCTGCAGGCCATAAGCGCAAAAATTGAAGAAGTGCCGGGGGGAACGCCTGTTCCCTGCTGCGACTGGGTAGGGGAAAACGGCGCGGGTCACTTTGTTAAAATGGTTCACAACGGCATTGAATACGGAGACATGCAGCTTATCTGCGAAACCTACGACATCATGCGGCAGATTTTGGGTCTCTCCTACCCCCAGATGCACGATGTTTTTTCCGTCTGGAATCAGGGAGCGCTTAACAGCTACCTCATCGAAATAACCAGGGACATTCTGGCCTATAAGGATGAAGACGGTCAGCCTCTGGCGGAAAAGATCCTTGATACCGCAGGGCAGAAGGGGACAGGCAAGTGGACGGGTATTGCGGCCCTGGAATTCGGTGTTCCCCTTACACTCATAGCGGAAGCGGTTTTCGGCCGCTGCCTCTCCGCGGCCAAAAACGAAAGAGTCCGGGCAAGCAAAATCTTTGCGGGGCCAAAAATTATCCCGCCTGAGGACAAAGAAGGTTTTATCAAAGACCTTGAGAAGGCTCTTTACGCTTCCAAGATCGTGTCCTATGCCCAGGGTTATCTTTTAATGCGGGAAGCGGCCAGGGAACACAAATGGAACTTAAACTACGGCGGCATCGCCCTCATGTGGAGAGGCGGCTGCATCATCCGTTCAAGTTTTCTGGGAAAAATAAAGGAATCCTTTGAGCGCAACAGGGAACTTGAAAATCTGCTTCTCGATCCCTTCTTTACCGGAGTAATAGAAGAAGCGCAGGATTCGTGGCGGAGAGTCTGCGCCGCGGCGATTGGCAGCGGTATACCTGTTCCGGCCCTGAGCAGCGCCCTTGCCTACTTTGACGGCTACCGTAGCGAACGGCTTCCGGCAAACCTTCTGCAGGCCCAGAGGGATTATTTCGGCGCCCACACCTATGAACGGATAGACAAAAACCGGGGTCAGTTCTTCCACACCAACTGGACCGGACACGGCGGTTCCACCAGCGCAACAACGTATACCGTGTAGCGCATTGGCCATTAAACTATGGATATACACAGCTTTTTCCCGTATAAAAACCCTCCTTCAATCGCCGTTATTGGGGATGTTTGCCTGGATCTTTACTACCTTACCGGAACCGGGGGCGCCGAAATTTCCGCGGAAACCGGGCTCCAGTCCTATTCTGTTTTTCAGTCGAAGCTGGATCTCGGCGCCGCCTGTAATACCGCGGCCAACTGCGCAAGTCTGGGCGCCCGGAAAGTTGACCTTTACGGCGTTGCCGGAAACGACTGCTGGGGCGGAATAGTTCTGGATCTCCTTGCCGGGAAGGGCATCGGCGTTTCGGGCATTCTTACCCAGGACGAAGACTGGCAGACCCATGTATTCCACAAGATATACCTGGGCCGGGAAGAGCTTCCCCGTTATGACATGGGGAATAACAACCGTCCCAAAAATACAACGGTGGACATTCTTCTGGAACTGTTAAAGTCCAGGCTGGGTGAATACGACTGCGTGGTTGTAAACGAGCAGGTTCCTTCGGGACTGCACTCACCGTATTTTCAGGAAAAACTTGCCGCCATCATCGAAAAAAACCGGGATAAGGTTCTCTGGTTTTCAGACTGCAGAAAACTCAACAGCCGCTATAATTTTACTATACACAAACTCAACCGCGGTGAAGCCGCCGCAATTCTGGAGGCTCAGGGTGTGCCGGCCAAAGACGCGGCGGATCCGTATTTTGCGGCAAAACGTCTCTATGAGCACTGGGGACTTCCGGTGGTGATTACCCTGGACAAAGACGGCGCCCTTGCCCAGGATGAATCGGGTTGTTCCCAGTTCAACAGCCTTCATTTTACAAAGGAAATCGACATAGTTGGCGCGGGGGACGCATTCCTGGCCGGGCTTGTTACCGCCCTGGGAGCGGGGCTTCCCCTCAGGGATGCCGCCCTCATGGGAACTTTTTCGGCCGGGGTTTCCCTGGGGAAACTTTTTGAAACCGGCCATCCTACCGCGGAAGAGGTCATAGCCCTGGCAGAAGAAGGGGACTTCAATTACAATTCCCGCCTTGCCCGGGATGAAAGCCCTGGGCATTTTTACGGCGACACGGAAATTGAAATTATTGCCAATGAATCCATGCCTGCCGGCGGCCGCCGCTCTTATCCTGAAGCGGCGATTTTCGATCATGACGGCACTATTTCGGTTTTGCGCCAGGGCTGGGAAGAAGTGATGTACACCGTAATGATTGACGCCGTCCTGGGCAGGATAAGCCGTTCCGGTTCTTCAAAGAAAAGCGATGTTCCAAAAGCGGAAGAACTCTCCCGCATACGGGACGCCGTTTCTGCCCTCATCGAAAAAACCACCGGTGTCCAGACCCTGGCCCAGATGTACCGGCTTCAGGATATGGTTCTCTCATTCGGTCAGGTAAAAAAAGAAGATGTTCTTTCTCCGGAAGAATACAAGGCTGTTTACAATCAAGCTCTCCTTGCCTCCATGGAAAAACGCCTTGCCGGCCTTGAATCGGGCAGGCTTTCAACAGAAGACCTCACCATCAAGGGAGCCGTGGACTTTCTTAAAAAACTCGCCGCGGCCGGGACGAAGCTCTACCTCGCCAGTGGTACCGACGAGGAAGACGTCCGCCGGGAAGCCGAGCTTCTCGGTTACGCCGGGCTTTTTAACGGCGGTATACGGGGTTCCGTGGGGGACATCAAAAACGATCCGAAAAAAATCGTCATTCGGAACATAATCACCGAAATCAGGGCCGCCGGGCTTAAAAACCCAATCGAACGGGAAACGAAGTTTCCTGCCGGC
This sequence comes from Treponema sp., assembly GCA_031281925.1. Lineage (GTDB taxonomy): Bacteria > Spirochaetota > Spirochaetia > Treponematales > Breznakiellaceae > JAIRNJ01. Next base: position 6,727 of record JAITES010000197.1, read on the forward strand.
CGGGCTCAGGTTGTGGTTTTCGGCGACGGCCCTGTGGAAATGCGGGAAGCGAAAAAAGCCGGCCTCTTTGCCGTGGGTGTACTGAGCGACGAAATGCGCCGCTACGGCCGCAATGCGGCCAAGCGTGAACGGCTGATCCTCGGCGGCGCGGATGTGCTCATCCCCGATTTTTCCTGGGCCGCTGAACTTGCCCGTCTCTGCGGCTGGGAGTAAAAATGAAATTTGATCGTTCCCGGATTACCAGCAGCCCCATAAAAGAACGGTACAGTAAAGTTGAAATTGAGGCCGCCGCGGAAGAGGCGGAAAGGGGCGCCGTTCCTCCGGCCCTGGCGGAAAAGGCGGAAAAAATCGCCGCTGAAATAATCGCCGCCCGTAAAAAAGGAGCGTCGGTTATCTGCGCCTCCGGAGCCCATGCCGTCAAAAACGGCCTGGGACGGCTTCTGGGAGTCATGCTGAAAAAAGGCTGGTTTACCCACCTGGCGGCCAACGGCGCAGCGGTGATTCACGACTGGGAATTCGCCTTCCAGGGGAAGAGCAGTGAGGATGTACGGGAAAACGTCGCTGCCGGCCGCTTCGGTACCTGGGAAGAGACCGGCCTTTACATCAATCTGGCCCTGGCGGCCGGTGCGTGGGAGGGCCTCGGTTACGGCGCCTCTGTAGGCTCCATGATCCTGAAAGACGGCCTCCTCATCCCCGAAAGGAAAGAACTTCTCGATGCCGCCGGAAATTTTCCAAAAGCGGAAAACAGCGGCGGCGATGGGGCGGCCCGGGCGGCAGCGGCTCTGGATTTTTACGAGCTTATCGAAACACTCAATATTCCCCCGGGGTTTCTTGCCATAAAGCATCCCTGGAAATCCTACAGTGTGCTTGCCGCGGCCGGTGAAGCGGGAAGACCCTTCACCTGTCATCCCATGTTCGGTCACGATATTATTTACACCCACCGGGCAAACCGGGGGGCGGCTGTGGGCCGCTGCGCCGAGCGGGATTTTCTGGAATACGTTGCCGGCGTGGAAAATCTTCAGGGCGGGGTTTATCTTTCGGTGGGCTCGGCGGTAATGTCGCCCATGATTTTTGAAAAAGCCCTTTCCATGGCCAGGAATGCCGCGGGCGGCGCGGGCACTATTCGGGACTGTGCCATTCATGTGGCGGATATTCAGGAATCATCATGGGATTGGTCAAAAGGGGAACCCCCCATGGACAACCCCGCCTATTACCTCAGGTTTATGAAGACCTTTAACCGCATGGGCTGTCCTGTTGATTACATTCAAAGCGACAACCGGGATTTCTTCACCGCCCTGTACCGGGCCCTTGAGAAAAAGACATCGGAAACCAAACGGGCTTAAAGAGCAGGCCCAAAACTTTTCGCTTCCATACCTGATCCCAAAACAAAAAAGGGCATAAAAATTCTCTTTTCATTGAAGCAATTCACAGCAGCGCGCCCTATAAAAGGCGGAGGTTCATCATGAACAAACTATTCGGACTGGGTCTATTGGCGCTGATCCTGTTCTTTCCCGCCTGCTCCTGTTCCACCGGGGAGGCGCTTATCGAAGAGGCGGTTCCGGAAACGGGAATTCTGGGGGGAAGTTCCCTGTCTCCGGTGTTTATCGACTGTAAGCCTGTGTCGAGTCTCGAGATCGACTTTCAGTTTTCAATGCCGGTAAAGCTTGTTTCCCTTAATTTTTCTCCGGCATTAAAAGTCGAATCCACCGTTGAAGGAAAGGTGCTCCAGGTAATGCTGCAGGAAGCGGCCCCTCCCGGAGACAAATATACTGCGGATCTTTTGGTGGAGGATGAATGGGGTAATACCCTCAATGTTCTTATTCCTTTCCGGGCCCGGAATGACCGGATTCCGTCTTTCCTCATTACGGAGATACGTACCGAATATTCAAAACCCAAGGCTGAATTTATCGAACTCCATACTCTTACTGAGGGCGACATGGGAGCGGTACGGCTGATCATTGCCGGTTATACCAAAAGACCGCTCGTCTACGAATTTTCCCGGATGGAAGTAGCCGAAGGGGAATACATCCTCATTCACCTGAGGAAGATCGAGGCCGCCTCTCTGGACGAACTGGGTTCCGATCTGGAAGAATCACCCGGAACCGATGCCATAGCAGGAGCCAGGGATCTCTGGATTCCCGGAACGGAGAAACTGATCCACAAAACCGATGCGATTTATCTTCTCGATCAGGATGATAAGGTAATAGACGGGATAATGCTCAGTGAAAATCCCGACGCCTGGTGGTCAAAAGAATATTTTGTCGAGGCGGCGGAATTCCTCCACAAACAGGGCGCCTGGAAATCGGCATCGGGTAAGATTCCCGGCCCGCAGGATGCGGTAATAAGCTACAATCTTAAAACCGCCATGACCCGAAGCCTGTCCCGAATCGAAACGGAGGCAGACACCAACACTGCGGCAGACTGGTATATTTGCGCTACCGGAGCGGCTACTCCCGGAGGGCCGAACAACCCCAAGCGTTTTGAGTAGATTGCGGAGGCTTTTTCAAAATACCCGGGGAAGACTCTATCTTACACGAGATCTTTGAAAAGATTTTCGATGGCGTTTTTGGGGAGGGCTCCTACCTGCCGGCGGACAGGGTTTCCCTTGTCATAGACAACCAGTGTGGGGATGGAGACCACTCCATGACGGCCGGCAAGCTCTCCCTGTTCGTCTACATTTACCTTGCAAATCTTGACTCTTCCCTCATATTCACCGGCAAGCTGATCAATGAAGGGGCCTATCATCTTGCAGGGGCCGCACCAGGAAGCCCAAAAATCAATCAAAACCGGTACGGAGGCATTGAGAACTTCCGTTTCAAAATTATCGTTTGTTAAATCTATTCCGTTACTCATGCTTTCAGTATACTGAAATAATGGCAAAACCGGAAGAGCTGGGCTTAAAAACCGAATCCACCCTGAAACGAAGTTTCATGCATAAACTTGAACTCCTGGCCCCCGCAGGTTCCCCCGAAGCGCTTGACGCGGCCATCGGCGAAGGGGCCGATGCGGTATATCTGGGGCTGAAAAGCTTCAATGCCCGGATGAGGAGCGCCAATTTCGCCTTTTCCCAGTTTGAAGGGGCCCTGAAAAATATTCACCGCATGGGAAAGAAAGTCTATGTAACGGTAAATACGGTTTTTGAACAGCGCGAAGGAGACCGGATGTACCAGCTGCTCCGCTACCTTTCCGGCATTGGGCCCGATGCCCTCATTGTACAGGACTTTGGAGTTCTCAAGATGGTACAGGATAATTTTCCTTCCCTGAAGCTCCATGCTTCCACCCAGATGAACATTGCCTCCGGCCGGGGAGCCAATGCCCTCTCCCGTTACGGAGTTTCCCGTGTAGTCCTTGCCAGGGAACTCGGTCTGGAAGAAATCCGGAGTATCCGGGCCAATACCAACCTTGAACTGGAATGTTTTGTCCACGGCGCACTGTGTATCTCGGTTTCAGGGCTCTGCCTTTTTTCAAGTTATCTGGGAGGGAAGTCGGC
>JAITES010000225.1 GCA_031281925.1 Treponema sp.
ACCGGTGAGATACAGGGAAGGTGGGAGTTTTTCAGGACGAAAAACTCCGTGAGGAGGATGCTTTGGCAGTAGTTACCATGAAAAGCCTGCTGGAATCGGGGGTTCACTTCGGCCATCAGGTAAAGCGCTGGGATCCGCGGATGAAGAAATACATCTTTGCGGAACGGAACGGGATCCACATCATCGATCTCCAGAAAACAATCCAGGCAATCAAGGATGCCTACGATGCGGTACGCAAAACCGTAGCTTCAGGCAAAACGGTGCTCTTTGTAGGCACCAAAAAACAGGCCCAGCAGGCTATCCAGAAGGAAGCGGAACGCTGCGGCATGTTCTATGTGAACAATCGCTGGCTGGGCGGCATGCTCACCAACTTCGTCACCATCAAAAAATCCCTGCTCCGTCTCAAGAAACTTGAAAAAATGGAAGTGGACGGTACCTTCGAAAATCTCACAAAGAAGGAAATCGCCGCTTTGGGCAAGGAACGGATCAAGCTCCAGAAAAACCTGGGGGGCATCAAGGAGATGAAGGATCCTCCGGGAATTCTCTTCATCATTGATACCAGAAAAGAGGCTATTGCCGTGGCCGAAGCCCAGCGCATGGGGATTCCCATTGTGGCGGTGGTGGATACCAACTGCAACCCCGAAGGCATAGATTATCCGATCCCCGGAAACGATGATGCGATCCGGGCAATTACCCTCTTTACCCAGATTGTCGCCAATGCGGTGGTAGAGGCGGATAACGAGGTGGGGCTCAAGATCATTGAGACTCTCGGGGACGAAGACGAGGAAATGGAAAATGTCATAACCGACGTATCGATAAAGGAAGAGGATCGGGAAGTTGATATTGAATCCTACGCCACCGAAGAAAGCTCCGCTGCTAAAGCGGAAGCTCCGGAAACCCCGGGTGAAGAGGAAGATGAACTGCCGGTGGATGTTGACAAGGTTTACGGCGAGGAATGATAAAACCAAATACAAGGAGCGAGCATTAAATGGCTGAGATTAGCGCTGCGGATGTAAAAAAACTCCGGGAAAAAACCGGAGCAGGAATGATGGAATGCAAGAACGCACTGGTTTCCTGCGAGGGAAATTTTGAAAAAGCGGAAAAACTTCTGAAGGAAAAGGGTCTGGCCGCAATAGGCAAACGGGCCGACAGGGCCACCAATGAAGGCAAGGTCACCATCAAGATCAAGGGAGATACCGCCGTTCTTGTGGAACTGGCAAGCGAGACCGACTTTGTGGCCCGGAATCCCGAATTCATTGCCCTGGGCGAGGCGATTGCCACGGCGGCTCTGGAAAAGGGTATCGGCGAACCCACCGATGAACTCAAGTCCATGGTTACCGATCTTGCAACCAAGATCCGGGAAAACATGAGCTTCAAACGGATAAAAACCATTAAAGCCGGCCCCAACGAATACCTCAGCTCCTACAACCACAATGACGGTAATATCGGTGTCGTGGTAAAGGTAGGGGCCGAAAAACCGGGAGTTTTTGACAGCCAGGAGGTAAAGGATTTTGTATTTACCCTTGCCCTCCACATTGCCGCATTCAATCCACTTGCGCTGGATCAGTCAAAGATCGATCCGGCATACATCAAGGAACAGGAAGAGATCTTTGCCAAACAGATGGAGCAGGATGAAAAGAACAAAGATAAGCCTGCAAATATTCTGGAGAATATCCTCAAAGGCAAGGTTAAAAAACACCTTCAGGATATCTGTCTTCTCGATCAGGACTATGTAAAGGATCCCTCGATAAAGGTTTCCCAGGCCCTTGCCGACTTCAACAAGAAAACCGGGGCCGGTATTTCGGTTAAAGAGTATGTGTATTTCAGGGTAGGTGAATGAGTACTGTAATTACCGATGCCGAAGAAAGAATGAAGAAGTCGCTGGCAAGTCTCAAGGACGGTTTTTCCGCCATCAGAACCGGCCGGGCTTCGGCAGCCCTCTTCGACAAGATCAGGGTGGACTATTATGGGGAGAAATCCCCTCTTAGCCAGGTGGCCAACATCTCCATCCCAGAGGCGAGGCTTGTAGTGATCCAACCCTGGGACAAGGCTTTAATCGGGGAAATCGAAAAGGCTATCCGTTCTTCCGAACTCTCCCTGAATCCTTCCAACGACGGCAAGGTTATCCGCATCTCCATCCCTCCCCTTACCGAGGAACGGCGGGGGGAACTGGTAAAGCTGGCAAAGAATCAGGCGGAACAGATCCGGGTTGCCCTGCGAAATATCCGCCGGGACGGAAACGAAGAACTCAAGAGTCTCCAGAAAAAGGGAGAATTAACCGAAGACGGCGAGAAGCAGGCCGAAGCGGAACTGCAAAAACTGACGGATAACTACATCGCCAGGATTAATCAAACCCTGGCGGAAAAAGAGAAGGAAATCACGGAGAACTAGGAGTGAAACGAGAGAAGAGTTGCATATACTACCCAAAGGCCTGTCGTAATGCCGGATGAAAATTCTTCCCGGTCTTCACTTCTCTCTTTGCCTCCGCATGTGGGAATCATCATGGACGGGAACGGCCGCTGGGCCCAGGAGCGGGGGCAGATTCGTACCCAGGGCCACCTTGAAGGGCTCAAGGCTGCCAAGGCGATGGTCAAGGCGGCAAGCGATCTGGGGATACGCTACCTCACCCTCTTTACCTTTTCTACGGAAAACTGGAAACGCGCCGCGGATGAAGTCGGCTTCATCATGGGCCTTGTCATAAAGTATCTCAAAGCGGAATATGATTTCGCACGGGAAAACCGCATCAGGGTGCGTCATGCCGGAGATATGGCGGGTCTGCCTGAGGATGTACGGAAAGACCTTCAGGAAACCTGCGAAGCCACGGCGAATTTTACCGGCATGCAGGTAATTTTGGCCCTCAATTACGGCGGCAGAGATGAAATAATCCGGGCCTTCCGCCGTTTTGCCCTCCGCGCTTTCCGGGAACCGGGCGTTGATGCGGAAAAATTTCTTGCTTCCCTTACCGAAACAGGGTTCCGGGAATGTCTTGATAATCCCGATATTCCCGATCCGGATCTCATCATCCGGACTGCGGGGGAATTCAGAATCAGCAACTTCCTGCTCTGGGAGGCGGCATACACGGAGTATTACATCTCCCAAAAATACTGGCCCGACTGGACCAAAGAAGATCTTGAAGAAGCAATAGAAACCTTCCGGAAACGGGATCGCCGTTTTGGGGGACTAAAGAGTCAGAGCGGGGAGACTGTCCATGAGTAAACTGGTGCAGCGTTTTGTTGTTTTTGCAATCGGACTTCCCCTTATCGTGTGCATTGTGATCTTTCTTCCCCAGCGTTACCATCTTGTCCTCAACATCCTGGTTATTATATTCAGCAGCCTGGGGGCCATGGAGTTTTCGGATATTCTGCGGAAGAAAGGTTTCCCCGTCAGACTGCCCGAGGCGGCCCTTCTGGGCATGGTGTGTCCCGCTGCAGAGACACTGACCGTCAGTTTCGCAGTAACCAACCGTATCATTTCCGCCGTCTTCATATTTTCCGCAAGCTGGGTATTGGTTTCCCTTATCTTCTCCAGGAAAGACCGTCTCCAGGATGTGGTAAACCGGGCCGTATGCGGTTTTTCATTGATCATATATCCGGGACTCTTTATGGCCTGGATCGTCCGCATGGCCCACTGGGAAAATGCCTACTATGTTATTCTTTTCTTTCTGCTGATGGTAATGGCAAACGATTCCGCGGCATGGGCATTCGGAATGCTCTTCGGCAAGGGGAACCGGGGGCTTATCCCCGCCAGTCCAAACAAGAGCATTGCCGGTTTCATCGGAGGCTATGTTGCCTCGGTTCTCGTGGGCATGGGGGCAAGTCTCTTCCTGAAAGAGGCTTTCCAGCCGAAGATCCTCTCCCCGGCGTTTTCAGGTTTTATCCTGGGTTCCTTTACCGGCATTGCCGCCACATTGGGAGATCTGGGGGAATCGGCCCTGAAACGGAGTGCCGGTGTCAAGGATTCAGGGGGTCTCATCCCCGGCCGGGGAGGCATTCTGGATTCCATTGATTCCATTGCCCTGGCGGCCCCGGTATTCTATGCCATTTACTGGTTCCTCTTCTAAACCGGCATAATGAAAAAACGGGTCGCCGTTTTCGGCGCAACAGGTTCCATAGGAAGGAATACGCTTGACGTTATCAGGAAGTCCTGCCTGGAACCGGTGCTTTTTTCTTCCCACTCCAATGAAAAAGAACTGGTAAAACTAGGAAAAGAATTCCCCGGCGCTCTTCTTGTCCTTACAGGCCGCAAAAATACCGGCGCCAATATCCCCTTCACAGGCGGGGAAGGTCTCCGCAAGGCGATATCCTCCTGCGGCGCGGATATTGCGGTGAACGGAATCGCCGGTTCCGCGGGGCTTTACCCTTCCGTATGGGCCCTGGAAGCGGGGATGGATCTGGCTCTGGCAAACAAGGAAACGGTGGTCATGGCAGGACCGCTTGTTCTTGAACTTGCGGAAAAGAAAGGAGCCCGTATTCTGCCGGTTGATTCGGAACACTCGGCTATCTTCCAGCTTATACAGGCGCACGGCGTAGAAAGGCTTGAGAAGGTGCTGCTGACCGCCTCGGGCGGCCCTTTCAGAAACGCCTCTCCGGAGGAGATGAAAAAGATAAGCGCCGCCGAAGCCCTTGCCCATCCTACCTGGAAAATGGGGCCGAAGATCAGCATAGATTCGGCTACTCTTGCAAACAAGGGTCTTGAGGTTATCGAAGCGGTGAGACTTTTCGGTATCCCGCCGGAAACGATAGATGTTGTGATCCATCCCCAGAGTGTGGTTCATTCGATGATCCGCCTGAAGGACGGGGCCGTGTATGCCCAGCTTTCCAATCCGGACATGAGGCTGCCCATTGCGGAGGCTCTTTTCCAGCCCGCAATGCCCCCCTCCCCTTTCGGGAAGCTTGATTTTGAGGATCTCCGCCTGGACTTCGGCAGGCCTGACCCCGGGCGTTTTCCCATGCTGCCTTTGGCCTTCAAGACAAGCAGCCTGGGGGGGCTCTACCCCTCTGCCTATAACGCGGCAAACGAAGCGGCTGTAGCGGCTTTTCTCGAAGGCCGTATAGGCTTTCTTGATATATACACCGTAGTCCGTTATGTTGTAGAGAGGGAATGGAACGGAGAACCGACAAGCCTGGAACTGGTTTTTGAGGGAGATGCCCGGGCCAGAGAGCTTGCCAATACATATATACGGGAGCGGTTCCAAAACTGACCTGGTTTTGGATATATCCGGACTTGTTTCGGAACCAGGCGGTTTCGGAACAGGCTCATCTTGAAATGTTAATTTTAGAGGGGTTTAATGCTTTTATTTAAGATCGTTTTGGGGCTTATTGGCCTGGGAATAGTGGTTTTTGTTCATGAATTGGGTCATTTTCTTGCCGCACGGCTTGTCGGTATAGATGTCGAAGCATTTTCCATCGGCTGGGGGAAGCCCCTGCTTAAACGGAAAGTAGGGAATGTGGAATACCGGCTGGGAATGTTTCCCATAGGCGGTTACTGCAAAATGCGGGGAGAAAACGAGTTCCAGGAGGCCTGGGAGAACAGGCAGAAGGAAGTTGCGCCCGTTAAGGGAACCTTTTTCGGGGCAAATCCCCTTCAGCGTATACTGGTTTGTTTTGCGGGCCCTTTTTTCAATCTTCTCTTTGCGGTCCTTATGCTTTCCATCGTCTGGGGCGCCGGCATAGAAGTCCACACGCTGGGAAACCGGATCATACTCGCCTCGGATATACAGGGAGAGGATCTTTATCCCGCCGATGAAGCCGGCCTAAAAAGCGGAGACCGGATCGTCGCCATCGACGGAAAAGAGACCCCCTACTACCACAATATTCAGGAAATGGTAGCCATAAACCCCGAAAAAAATCTCAACCTTACCGTAGAACGGGACGGCAGCATCCTTGAAATTCCGGTACGGCCGAACCTGGAGAAGAGTACCGGGGCAGGCCGTATAGGTGTCTATTTCTGGAACGAGCCTGTTATCGAAGAGGTAGCGCCGGGAAGCGCCGCGGCCGCAGCGGGTCTTGAAAAGGGAGACCGTATACTCATCGCCAACGGAGAAACGGTACGGAACAGCATGGATATGTACCGGGCACTGGAAACAAAACCGGATCTTCTGGAACTGGTGTTTGAGCGGAACGGGAATGAAAAAAAGACCAGCCTGGTACCCATTTACACCGAGCAGGGGGATGCGGATCTCGGTATCGGCTTTGCCTTCATCGAGTACAAGACACCTGCGCTGCCCTTCCACCAGGCTCTGTTCAAGGGCGTAAAGGAAGCCTGGAAAACCCTGACCCTCTACCTGCGCAGCCTGGGCCTCCTCTTCCGGGGCATAGATCTGACCAAGGCGGTTTCAGGGCCGGTGCGGATAACCTACATGGTGGGCGATATTGCCGCGGAAGGCTTTGGAGAGAGTATAGGCGCGGGTTTAAGGTCTATGATCAACTTCCTCTCCCTCATCTCCGTGGCTCTCTGCATCATGAATCTTCTGCCCCTGCCCATTCTGGACGGCGGCATGATCCTGCTTTTTGTCTTTGAAGCCTTTCTCCATAAACCTCTGCATCCCAGGCTTGTGGGCGTGTTTCAAACCGTCGGGGTGGTACTGATATTCTCCCTCATGGCCTTTGCTCTTTTCGGCGACATTTTGTTTCTGTCCAATAGATAGTGTCTGTCCATAATGTGTCTACATTATGGACAGACTCCAGATAAGGAGAAACCGTATCATGAAACAGAAGATCCCCTGCTTTTGTGATAAATCTTTTTTTGTGGAGTTCCCCGAAGAACTGGATCTTGATGCCGAGCCTTCCTTTATCGATGAAATGATGGATGGTTCTTTCATGAATTTTACCTGTCCTGCCTGCGGTAAACTGCATAAACCCGAATTCCCCATCACGGTGCTCTGGCCCTCAAAAAAGCTCCGCCTGGAGGTTCTGCCGGAACTGGATCGCGGTTTATTTTACAGGCGGCAGGAAGATCCTGAAGACACCGAGACGGTTATCGGTTTTCCGGAAATGATTGAACGGATCGCAATAATCAGAGACGGGCTTGAACCTCTGGCGGTGGAGGTTCTCAAATACTTCCTTCTCCTTAAAGCCGATGAAAGCTACCCCGGCAAGGAGCCTGTGATAAGCTACGACAACTCTTCCGCAGCGGGGCTGGAATTTCATATAAGCGGAATCCGGGAAGGTGAATACGGAATAAGCCGGATACCGATGGAAGTCTATGAAAAAACCTGTAAAGATTACAGAACGCATCCCAGGGCCGAACTGTACAGGGGCCTGCGGGTAAAAACCTACCTTTCCGTACAAAACACCATCCGGCCGGATCTTCCCGGTCAGTTCAAAACGGAAGACTGACATGAAATACAGGGATCTTTTCTGTACCGGCGTGGTGATCATCACCATGTTCCTTGCCTCGCCCTGTTCCACGGCCCAGACAGGCCTTGTCTGGAACGGGGACGTACCTCTTCCTTCAGGACACAGGGACAGTGTAACGAAACTGATCCTCGACGGGGATGCCCTGATAAGCGTTGGGGAAGACGGTTACCTGGGGCTCTGGAATCTGATAGAGCGCAGGGCATTGGATCGTTTTCAGATCAGCCCTTACCATATTTCCGGCGCCGAAAAACGGCCCGGAAAAAGCCAGATAGCCATTGCCGAAAACGACGGGTTTGGGTTTTACCGAATCTCCGCATGGGATTATCAGCAGAAAAAACAGCTCTTTAACCGGAATTTCCCCGACCCGGTCAGCTATATCAACTATTCGGCAGGGGGAAACTTCCTTATTGCCGTCAGGGCGGGGAATGAAGGACTTATGTTCATTCATCCTGAAACCGGCGAGATCCTCCTCTCCCCCAAAAATTTAAGCGGAAACATAAGCCTTGCCGCTACCGGCCGTTCGGAGCGGAGCATATTGGTCTATACGACATCAGGTTCCCTGTCTTACTGGGATCTGGCGGAGGGAACCGAAACAGGCAATTTTCAGGCGCCTTCCAATCTTGTAAATACCCTGATCTTTGGGAACAACCGCTATCTGGCGGGTTTTGATGCATCTTCCCTGGTGCTTATAGATCTGGTTTCCGGGGCCGTGCTGGCCCGCGAGCGGGGAGAAAGACGCTGCGTCCTTATAAGCGGGATCCAGTCTTCTTCCGCGGCAGGCGCAGGCGAATTTTATTCCCTGGACACAGAACGGGGCATTCTCAGCCGGTTCAATCTGGGTACATCGGGCAGGCTTGAGATCCGGGGGAGACAGGAACTTCCCTCAAACGAAAAATTCTCAAGCGCCCTGGTTCTCAATGACAGAAGCCTTGTTCTGGGCAGCGCGGGAGGGGAAATTTGGCTTGTGAGTTCCCATTCTCCTCCACACATTCTAAAGACTAATTCCCAAGTCTCAATCAGCGAGATTGCCGTATCAGGGGACAGCCTTGCCTTCCTCAGCGGAAATGGCATGGGAACCATTCCCCTGGACTACCGGGATCTGGGAGGCGGCATGGAATTCACTCTGGAAACCGCTGCTCCCTACACCCGGATAAGCGGCATGGATGGGGGAAAGAAAGGCTCCTTCCTCCTCTGGCAGGGGGAAAATAACCGGGATCAGCCTGTTATACGGGATCCTGACGGCACGGAACGGAAATTTGACAGGCTCTCATTGCGGCAGCCGCTGCTTGAAGCCGCTTGCCGCGGCGGATACATTCTTTTTCTGGATTCGGGGGGAACGGGAAGGATTTTTTCAGATGACACGGAACAGGTATTCTCCTTCTCTTCGGCGGGAGCCATGGATGCGGATTTTGTTTCGGAAGACAGCGTCATCCTGGGCAGAAGCGCCGTCTCGGGCAACAGTCCTTTTCTGCTTATCAATTTCAAAACCGGGGAAACAGTACCTCTGCAGTATCCGGCTTCTGTAGGTGGACGGGTCTATTCGGGCGCATCGGGGAACATATACGGGGCGGCCTTTTCGGAAAACGGAGGGCTCAGGGGTAGTTCCATTGTCCATCTGAATCTTTCCAATCCCCGGCAATCCGTTCCCCTGGCCGAATATGAGGGTGAAGATCCGTTTTTTTCAATCTGGGAAACAGACGCCATACTTGCATCCACCCTGGGAGGAGACGGCGCTTCAATCTACACAGAGAATGGCGTAATACCTTTTGAATACTCAGGAGGAATCCCCCTGCGCATAACAGGCGGAAAGGGTTGTTTTATTGCCCTGGATTCCGATGGCATCATCTACTGGCATGACAGCCGTACCGGGAAGCTGCTGGCTGTTTTCAGGCTCTACGCCGAAGAGTGGCTGCTGGAAGTAAAGGGACACGGTTTTTTGAAAGGCCCCGTAAAGCCCGCTTCCTAATCATGGGCCGGGTTTCTGCGGACTTTTTCTATAGCCCTGGAAACAGCCTCCTTGATGCCCATCCGGTAATCCTTTTCGTTCATGGCCTGGGCCGCATAGAGGGTACCCAGCAGCGAGAAGCGGTAAAGCGGCCTTACCGAGTTAAGCGAAATGGCCGCCATATCCACCACGCATTCATTGCAGCGGCAGATCTCTCCCGGATACGAGGTAAGCTGTTCTTCCAGTTCGGTAAGAACCATGTTTTCCGCTTCATTTTTTAGCAGATCGAATTCATATTCATCTCTGAAGGCCATATCCCCCTCCTGTCACTGTGAATAATTTTCTTCCCGGGCTCTACTTTCAAATTTTGTATAGTTTCGCATGAAGGTCAAGGCCACATCCCCCGTAGGGCCGTTTCTGTTTTTTCTAAGGAGCAAATTTACCGATATGCCGTCTGTTTTGAAGGTTTCCTGCTTTTGCTCTTCCTTTTTTTTACCCGCCGCCTCATCGGGCCACTGGAGGAACATGACCAGATCCGCGTCCTGTTCGATGGCGCCCGAATCCCGGATGGCGGAAAGATTGGGCTGTTCCTTTTCCGCTTCCCGGGTGAGCTGCACCAGGGTAACCAGGGGAATATCCAGTTCCCGCGCAAGACTCTTGAGGGATCGTGAAATTTCTGAAATCTGATCCCACTTGGGTGTAGCGGTATTATCCAGCCTGATAAGCCCCAGATAGTCGATAAAGATTATTTCAACCTTCTGCTGGGCACGGAGCCGCCGGGCCTGGGAGCGGAGATCGAGGAGCCTCATATTGGGCATATCAACGATATAAAGGGGAGCTTCGCTGATATCTCCCGCCGTATTCACCAGTTTTGCAAATTCACTTTCTTTGAGGAGCTTTTTTCGTATTTTATCCGCATCGATCCTCGCTTCGCTGGTGATGAGCCGCTGAGCCAGGGCTACATCGGGCATTTCCAGGGTAAAAAACGCTGCGGGGATCTTTCTGTGAATGGAAATATGGGCCGCCATGTTGAGGGCAATGGCGGTTTTCCCCCTGGAAGGCCGGGCGCCGATGATGATGAATTCCTGGGGATGGAAACCTGAGGTAAGGGTATCAAGGCCTCTAAAGCCTGAGGGGATACCCGTATACTCCTGTTTGGAATAGTACTGCTTTTCGATGATATCAATGGCAGCCGGGATGATCTGTCTTGTGCTCCGGTAATGGAGAGTCTGGCGATTGTCGTTCAGTTCCAGGATACGCTGCTGGGCCTCTTCCAGAATGATCCGGGATTCGGTGGATTCGTCGAAGACCTTGAGCCGCAGATCCCCCGCCACACGGAGCAGGGCGCGCCTGAGAGAATAGCCTGCCACGGCCTCTGCGTAAAATTCAATGTTGGCCCCCGAAGAGATCACCGAGGTAAGGTCCGCCACATAGGCGGCCCCTCCGGATTCCTCCAGGCGGCCTTTCTGTTTGAGGGATTCGGTAACCGACAGAATGTCTGCGGTAAGGCCCTTGTCGGTGAGATCCCGTACAGCTTCAAAGATGAGCTGATGCCTCTTTGAGGAAAAATCGAGGGGATCGAGGATCTGCAGGGCCGCTGCCACTGCCCCCGAGTCCATGAGCATGGCGCTCAGGGTTGCCCGCTCTACCTCATCGTCATGGGGCGGTACCTTATCCGACATGCACAAGCCGCCTCCTGGCGGCGTATATAACCAAATCCTTACGCTTGGGCTTCTTCGGCAGGGGCGCTTTCCGCCGGGACTTGAGCGGGCTGGGCTTCGGCGGGAGGAGCATTTTCCGCGGGCAGGGAAGCTGTTTCTTCCCGGGGCTCTTCCCTTCTTCCCCTCCTGGGGCGGGCCGGAGCCGGAGTACTTTCCGTTTTTATCTCCTGACCCACTACGGTAATGCCGATTTCTGCGGCGGCGCTTTCATAAAGCTTAATAAAAGCCTTGTATTTTCCGACACTCTTGAAATTGCTTCCCATAAGCTCGATACGTTTCCGTTCCACCCGGAAGCCCTGTTTTGCCAGTTCATCCATGACGGTCTGGGTGGTCACTGCTCCGTAGAGCCGTCCGTTGGGCCCGGCAGGCATGGTAATGGTCAGTTCCACATTTTCAAGCTTCTCTTTGAGACCTGCCGCATCCTTTCGTTTTTCAGCCTTCCGCCCTTCAATCTCTTCCTTCCGCCCTTCAAACAGCTTCACCGTCCGATCGTTATAGGGAAGGGCTATTCCCCGGGGGAAAAGAAAATTCCGGGCATAGCCTTTGGCTACGTCCTTTACATCCCCCTCTTCACCGAGGGTGGAGAGATCCTTGTTCAAAATAACTTTCATAACCGAGCTCCTTGAAAAAAGCCTCAAGACATAAGCCCCGGCTTTTTTACAGTATAAGCGTCCCATACGGAACGCCTTTGGCGAACAAATCAACCCTCAGGAGTAGAGGACGGTCCGCCGGTTTTCAAAACCCGCAAAGGCAGCCAATTTTCAGCGATTCCCAGAAGCGTAAGCGCTCCCAGAAAAAACGCATTGAGGCCGGGACTTAGAAACATAAAGATTATCACAAAAAGGAAAAAAAAGCGGCTTCCCTTTTTTAACCTGCCGAAGAAGAAAAAGAGTATCCCCATACCCTGGGCGAGAAACAGCGCCGCGGAGGCAAAAAGAACATTCCAGGCTACAGTTTCCGCCGGAGAGACGGCGCTTAAACGGAAAACCAGGACGGCCAGGAGCGAAAAGGAGAGTATCCAGACAGGGAAAAAGTCCGCATGAAAGGCGGCAAGCCTCCCGGAAAGCGAATCAAAAGGCGCCGGCATGCCCCGGCGCTTGAAGTAACGGCCCGCAAAAAAGAAAGCAATTTCCCGGCTCAGTGCCAGGAGGCAAAGACAGGAAGCAAAACCGCCGCCCCTCAGGATAATGCTTCTGATGATCCCGGCCAGTCTGCCGGAATTCAAAAAACGCTCCATGCCCTCTGC
>JAITES010000228.1 GCA_031281925.1 Treponema sp.
CCCGAGGCCTATATGCACAATCCGCATGGTTCCGGTTTGCCGTTCATACTGCGGCGTTATCACCGGCCCTTTTATCAGAGAAAGATTCTTCCCGTTCAGTTGAATAGTTTCCATAGGCAGCATTATATACCTCCAAAGCGTAAATTTGACAATAATTCTCTATTTTTAGTATGATAGTTACATGCGCTTCTCCGCCATCGCCTTTGACCTTGACGGTACTCTCTATCCCAACTACCGCCTTAACATAAGGATTATCCCCTTTCTCCTGCGGCACTGGCCTCTCGTGACCGCCTTCGGCAGGGCCCGCGGCAGGATACGCAGGGAGCAGGAAGAGGCGCTCAAACAAAAGGCCGCGGGAAACAGAGTCCCGAAGTCCGCCTCATTCTATGAACATCAGGCGGAACTGGCTGCGGCTATGCTCAATCGTCCCCCCGCGGAGATTAAGGCGGCCATCGAAGACAAAATCTACCGGGGCTGGGCGGAGTATTTCAGGAAGATCCGCCTCTTCCCCCATGTGAGGGAATGTCTGGAAGCTTTCCGCAGCAGCGGCCTTCCCCTGGCCCTGCTTTCCGACTTTCCTCCGGATATAAAACTGCGCAACCTGGGTATCATGGACTTTTTCAGCCTTACCCTCTGCAGCGAGGAACTGGGAGCGCTCAAGCCCGATCCGCTGCCCTTCACGGAACTTGCCCGCCGCCTCAATCTGCCGCCGGAACAGATCCTCTATGTGGGCAACAGCCTCTCCTATGATGCCGAAGGCGCCCTCAGAGCCGGCATGCAGGCCGCCCTTGTCGGCTCCGCCATATTGAAAAAGCCCTCCCTCACGCGGGACGGCCTCTTTTGTTTTAAAAGCTATCGCCAATTACAGAGTTATGTGTTACGTTAACTGAAATGGGCTTTTTTACCGTAGGAAACCTCATTACACTCCTCATAGTTGTCATCGTACTCTTTCTTTTCCGTCAGCTGGACCGGAACCGCCGCGCCCAGAACAACCTCCGTAAATTCGTGGAAAACGCCAAGGAAGACCTTGCAGCGTATGCGCAAAAACAGGGGGAAATAGTCAGGGATTTCAGCATACAGCTCAGCGCGGAACGGGATGTGGCCGGCGAACTCATGCGGCAGCTTCAGCAGCTTACCAGGGAAGAGATGGCCGAAAAGGCCGCCATGATCAATCAAATTGAAGAGCGGATCGGCGCTTACGACAAGTCCCTCTCGGAACTGGCCAGGATGACCGCCCGGGTACAGGAAAACCTGGCCCGGATACGGGAAGAGTCCGCCTTTGTGGAGAATACCGGCAAGCGGATAAACGAAGCCAAAGAAAAGATGCTCGGCATTGAAAAAACCCAGATCGAGAAGCTCGACGCGCTGGAAAAGATTCAGACTGAAAAAATATCCGCCCTGGAAAAGACGGAGGCCGCAAAGATAGCCGCGCTGGAACAGAATCTTTCCGCCATGGAAAACCGCGTGGAACAGGAAAACATCCGCATAATGGAAAATATGAGGGAAGAAACCCTCGCTTCGGTAAAAAACCTCGTTTCCGGCCTTGAGTCACGGGCGGAAACCATTGAACGCATCGTGGAGGATCACCGGGAAGCGGTAGAGAAGATCGAAACGGAGCGGAAAGCTTCCCTCAACCGGGATATTGAAACGATCAACAAGACCCTCGCCACCGCGGTTGAACGCGCCGGCCAGCGGGCCGACAAAATGGAGGAAGCCGCCCTGGTCAAACTCCGGGATCAGGCCCAGGAGCGCCTCCATCGCCTTCAGAGCAGCCTGGAGGAGAAACTCCGTTCAGGCCAGGACATAGCCAAAACCATGGTGGCCGATCTGCAGGATCGCCTCAAGACCCACCGGGAGCAGTGGAAGGCCGATCTGCAGGAGATTGAAGGACGGCGGAAACAGTTCAAAGAAGAATGGAAGAAGGATATTCAGGAGATTCGGGATATAGAGAGTGCAATGAAGACCCAGCGGGAAGATTGGGCCGGCCTCAGCGCCGAATTGAATACAGCCATGGAGAAACAGAAAAACGAATGGGCCGCCATCGGCAAGGAAGCCGGAGAACACCTCGCGGCAGTTGCGGCGGACATGGAACAGGAGGCCCTCAGGACGGCCGCGGATCGCCTTGCGGAACACAGGGAAGCCCAGGCCCGGCAGTTCAAGGCTCTGGAAAAGCTTGCGGACGATGCCTCGGGACTTGACCGGGAACTCCGTACCGCCATGGCGGAGACCGTAAGCCGCTTCCGCAGCGATTTTGCCCGCTTTGAAGAAACGGCGGCCCAAAGCCGGCAGGATGCCGCCGCGGCCTTCGATACCCAGCTTAAAACCCTCAGCGCCGAAATCGGCTCCGTGGAAGAGGAGCTTAACGCGCTCAAAGAACGGGCCTACGACAACGTGTCGGAAAACCTCAAAGTCTTTGAAGATGATTTTTTTGCCGATCTTTCCCGCCGCAGTACCGCTATAGACAGCCGCCTTTTGGAGTGGCAGGAAAGCCTGGAACAGAAACTTTCGGATATTTTCTCCGAAGCGGAAAAAAACCGGCTCGGAATGGAACATTCCCTTGCGGAAGAGGTGCGAAACAGCCTGACGGAGCGCCGGGAAACCCTTCTGGCATCCCTGGCGGAACTCAAACAGGAAACCGATGCCTTTGGAAGCAGTATCCGGGAAACACTCCGTTCCGCGGACGAAGAACGGGTCGCCTTCCGTACGCAGATAGAAATGGATCTGGCGGATACACGCCGGGATGCCGAAGCCGCCGCCAAAGCGGAAATCGGCCGCTACAACCTTTCAATGTCGGAAACCCTTAAAAACCGCCAGCGGGAATTGGATGAATGGCAGAGCCGGAACGAAAGCCAACTGCGGGATCTGGACAGTTCCCTGGAGGAGATACGCCGCCGCATTCGGGACTTCTCCCAGGAAAGCGACGAAAAACTTGTCGTTATCCGGGGCGGTATCAACGAAGTAGGCCAGGAGGCCGATTCGGTAAGGCAGGAACTCCTGCGTACCAACGAACTCAAACGGGAACTGGATCATTATATTGAAGACCTCAAGGGAGAAATGGACAAACTGGAGGCCTACAAAGGCGAAGCGGCCCGGCTTGAGAACGAATTCTTACGGATCAAACGCCTGGAAGACGATATTTCCAGCCGCATGAACCGCTTTATCAACGTCCAGCACCAGATTGACCAGATTGAAGCCCGTTACGACCGTGTTATCCAGACATCCCAGGCCGTGGAAGAAAAACTCGCCCAGGTTACCTCCTCCGACGACACGATCCAGGCCGTACAGGTTCAACTCCGCCGCCTGGACGACCTTATCAGGGAAACCGAGGAACGCTATCAGCGCATAGAAAAGAAAAACGCCACCCTCCAGGAGACCGGCGACAGCATAGACCGCAACTTTACCGATCTCCAGAAAACCGAAGAAGAGATCCGCCTTGCGGACAGCGAATTAAAGACCCTCTTTACCGAAATCGAAAACTGCAAGGCCGCCGTAACGGAACTTGCCGCGGAAAGCCGCAAAGCCCAGGACGCTTCCGACAAGATCATCCTGCTGGACGATACCCTTACCTCCATCGAAAGCCGCATCGAAGAGATGAACAAGGCCCGCGACTGGCTTGCCCGTGCGGAAACCCGCCTGGAAGAGATAAATCAGGATGTTCTGGATAACCTCCGCCGTACTTCCCCCAAAGACAGCAAAAAACAGCCCCCCGAATCCCAGGGCAGCCTCCCCCCCCGTGACCGTGAAAACATCCACAAACTCCACCAGCAGGGCTGGACAATCGAAGAACTGGCCGCCAACTACAAAGTTTCCCGCGGTGAAATCGAACTGATTCTCGAAATGGGCCCCGATCTCTAAACGCCATTGAAGCAATTCACATCTGAACACCCTCTATAAGGTAAACCAATCCCCGGAGGTATCATGTCCAAACAGAAAATCCATAAGGTTAAAGACAATACTTCAAAGCTTATACTGGAAAATCCTGAACTCTTTGCCCAGTTCCTCAACGATTTTGTCCCCATAGACTTATTAAAGGGCCTTAAAAGCGAGGATATTGAAGATGTTAAGGAGCGTTTTCTTCCCCTCACTCAGGAAAACAGAGATGCAGATACGGTAAAATGCATCCATCTGAAAGGAGATACACCCATCTTTGTCATTGCTATCGTAGAACACCAGTCTACCGTGGATTACAATGCCTCGTTCAGAATGCTCCGCTATATCGTCATGGTACTCGACCGCTATGAAGCGGAACTGCAGAACGGAGAACTAACAAAACACAGTTCCCACAGGAATTTCCGGTATCCGCCAGTACTCCCGATACTGTTCTATGACGGCCCGGGAAAATGGACGGCGGAGCAGGATTTCCGGGAACGGACTTATTTGAATGATGTATTTGGCCCCTACATTCCCAGCTTCAAATACGAACTGGTAGATCTGAACCGCTACAGCATGGATGACATACTTCAGTTTAACGATGCCCTTTCCATGGTGATGATGGTGGACAAACTGAAAAGCGTTAAGGAAGTTGATCGTTTGCCGTCTGAGTATTTTAAGAAAATATCCTTGAAAATACCCTCAGGATTGGCTAAACTATTACAAAAAGCGGTAATAGCCCTGTTATACCGGTTAGACGTGGCTGAAGGGCGGATAGAAGAATTGGCAGAGGAGATAGCCCCGAAGGAGGAACGTGTGATGTTTGAGGGAGTAGTAAATATCATAAACAAAGAGTTACGGGCGAATCGGCGTCTGCAGCGTCAATGTGAGCAGCTTAAACGAGAGCGGGCCAAAGATCGGGCTGAAGCCCAAAAGG
>JAITES010000117.1 GCA_031281925.1 Treponema sp.
TTTGAAAACCAGCTCTGATCCTCAAAACCGCAGGCTTCAGCTATCTCGTTTAGCGTAGCTTTGCTCTCCGTCAATAGACCGGCCGCCTTTTCCACCCGTAGCCGGTTGAGATAGGCCGAAAGGTTTTCTCCCATCTCTTCCCGGAAAATAGTGCTGAAGTAGGGGGCGGAAAGTCCCGATACTCCAGCTATCTCCTCGAGGCTTAATTTGCGGGTATAGTTTTCCCGGATGAATCCTTCGGCCTTCCGCAGTGCGGAGGCATGACGGATACCCTGAAAAGAAAATATTTTCCCCGCCATAAGGTCAACGATAATGTGCAGCCGTTCCGTCAGTTCTTCTACACTGGTCGATTCCACGATTTTTTTGAGGTAACGGTTATTCGCCTCCAATACCGCCTCGTCCACCAGATTGGCGCCCGGAATGGCGGCCCGGGAAAGGAATACTACCAACTCTATGGCCCGGCACTGGAAAAATTCAAAATCGTCCGGGCTCATATTTGAGAAAATGTCAAGGATACGGTCAAGGGTTTTGCTTGCGGCCGCGCTGTCCCCCCGACGAAGCGCCGCCAGGAGCCGCCGCTCCACCTCCAGGATGCCCGGCGCGTCACCGGATGGAGAATCTTTGTTTTGTCCGATCCCGGCGGAGTACCCCGGAACAGAGCCGCACTGCGGGGTTTCCAGCGCCCCGCGCAACGGATCCCCGGAATGGAGCGAAACCGCGCCGGAAACTTTGGCGTACGGTTCCTGTCCCGCCCAGCCCTGGCGGGTCTCGCCGGAGTTTACCGCCGTTTCTCCCTGGCTTATGCCGGATTGCGCCATTCTTTCCGCGTATCCTTGCCGGGTTTCGCCGTAGTCCTGTTCTGTCCCGGCGCCGGATATTTGCCGTGCGCAGATAAGCATCATCTGTACCAGGGCTTTTGTTTCCTCATAGTTTCTTTCAGGAATCATCTCCAACTGATTCCGTATCTGTTCGGCAGAAAGACTGTTTCCGTAACATTCCTGGATACGTGCGACAGCCTCTTCCTTTTTTATCCCCAGGCTGTTCCCCGCGATAAGGGCCCCCGCGTAGCGGCTGCCCGTATAAAGCGGGCTGGTCCAAAACACGAAACCCAGTTCACACATATAGATGTAAGAACCGCCCAGCCGGCAGGATTCCTCGATAGCCTTCTGGTGCATGGCAATACAGGGATGTTTGCCGTCTTGCTCCATTGAGCCCCATCGGTATTTTTTACAGAGGCCGCAGAAGGGGAGTTTCTGCTCATAAGTTGTTGCATCCGCAAATTTGTTGTACTGATCCACCACGGAAACGGAGCAGTCGGCGGCCCGTTCATAGGTGATGAGTATCCTGCGGGTTTTGGAGTAAAGCCGTCCGGTCCACCGGTGGCTTGCCATGCGAAGGGAGGACGCGCCTTCCCTGGAACTATAGACATTCGACATTTTACAGCTTCCTCACCATAACAGTTTATTGTTTCATTTGAAACGAAATACACCCTAATGGCTGGAATTTTCGAATTTTCTTAAGAGTCCCATGGAATTGGCGATCCGTATAGCATCCGCCCGGTTAAGGGCGCCCAGTTTGTCGTAAAGATTCTTGATATTTTCTTTTACCGCGTTGAGGGATATTTGTTCCTTCCGGGCGATCTCTTCCCGGGTAAAACCCTGGGAAAGGGCCTCCAACACCATTGTTTCCTGCCGGCGCAGAACAGGGATCGGCGGGTTTTTCGGCAAATCCTGTTCAAAAGCCGGTTCCCGGAACGATTCCGCCAGAATACCCAGCTTTTTCCCGTAAGCCGAAGCCCTGCTCCAGATTTTATCAAACCAGTGGGAAGGCATGGAAGTTTTTTCACCCGAAAGCGCCATGCCGGCCAGGAGACACATATCCTCTCCCAGTTCAATGAAAGGCATCTCGAAGGATTGTGGGAAGGCTATCCTATAAGCTTCCTCCAGATCTACCAGAGCGGCATGGGTGTTCCCAAGGTGGTACCGGGCCGCCGATTTTAACAGTGTCATTTCAAGTTTTCCCAAATAGAAACTTTCGATCCCCCTGGGGTCGTCTTGAGTTTCCAGAATTTGCATCACCGCGTCGTAGCGTTTCTCTGCATAAGCACATTTTACCTTTACCAGCACCTCAAAGGGCCGGAACAGATCGCTCAGTTCGCTTTTTTCAAAACTGTTTTTTAGCCATGGGGCCATCCGGCCGGTATTGCCGATCTGAGCGTAAAACCAGCCGGAGACGATGTCGTAGAGGATGAAGCGGTTGAAGTAATTGTCCCTTTTAAGCTGGTTTTCCAGTTGCCGGAAAAGATTTTCTATCTCCCTCTGATCCCCTGTATAGATACTGATACGGAACAGGAAGAAGAGGCCCCGGGTTTCTGTTTCATACTGACGGTTTTTCCGGGCCTGGAACACCGCCTGCCGTGCGTATTTTTCAGCGGCGTCAATATCCCCCCTAAAGTAGTATAACTCACTCCATGCCAGGGAACTGCTTCCGCTGAGAAAGCCGCCCAGTACCTTGGAAGCGTAAGGCTCGATGGCGGCCAGATTCCGGATGGAGAATTCAAACAAACCCTTTTCCGCGGGGTACTGTATCTGACAGATGTAAGAGGGGAGGCCGCATTTGGTAAGGGACTCTTCCACCTGGAAAGGCCGCTTCTCGTAGTAATAAAGAGCCTTCTCGAAAATGGGGAGGAAACAGTAGTCTCTTGTAATCCGGCAGGTAAAAATGGCCAGGCTGCCCTGGCAGATAGCGGTCATGGCGAGGATCTTCGCGTTCCGGGCTGTCAAAGGCAGGCTTTCAAAGCGCTCGATGATCCGGCGGCACTCATCTCCAGCCTCTTCGAAATGGCCCAGGGCAAAGAGCAGCTTTGGCCGGACGGTGTAACGTAGAAGGGCCAGATACTCCTCCCCGCTGTTCTCCTCTTCCCCGTTTTCCTCTCCCTCCGGCTGCCGGTCGATAAGTTCCATGAAAAAAGCCGCGGTCTTCCCGGGCATAAGGCCGGGAAGACTGCAAACCAGGTTGAAGATGCCCCGGTAATCCCCTGCCCGCTCGTAGTACAGGGCTGCCTGGGCGCGCAAACCGTTTTCTATACACCATTCCGCCGCGGAGGCGTAAACCTGCCGGATTTCTTCCGGCGAAAGTTCCCC
>JAITES010000100.1 GCA_031281925.1 Treponema sp.
TTGTGACGCAGGCCATCAAGAATCACCTGCACTATGAGCGTTCCCTGCGGGATATCAAGACAGGGCTCTTCAATCATGGTTTTTTTATGACCCGGCTTGGGGAAGAGCTGGCCAGGGCAAGGCGGGAAAAATATTCTTCTTCGATCATTGTTATAGATGTAGACAAATTCAAGAATTTCAACGATTCATTCGGCCATCTGGCGGGAGACCGGGTACTGGAGTGTCTTGCCGTGGCAATCAAACAGGCAGTCCGTACCGGCGATGTTCCTTCCCGTTTCGGCGGAGAGGAATTTACCGTGCTCCTGCCCAATACGACCAGAGATGTGGCCTTTGCCGTGGCGGAGCGCCTCCGCTGTACCGTAGCCGCCATGACCGTTCCCTGGGAACCGCCCCTGCCCCAGGTAACGATAAGCCTGGGGGTTCATTCCTTCAGCCAGGGCAAGGAACTTACCGCAGAGGAAATTATCGCCCGTGCCGATGAGGCCCTCTACCTTTCAAAAGAACGGGGCAGAAATCGTACCACCCTCTGGGGATCCGGCGTACTGTTCAGGATTGAACATAAAACGGAACAGCAAAAGACGTAAGGAGAAAACATGATTGGCATAATCGGCGCCATGGAAGATGAGATAACCCTCCTCCGCAGAGCCATAGAAAACGCAGGAGCGGCTAATATTAACGGTATCGAATTCTATACCGGAAAACTTGAAGGCAGGGATGTAGTGCTCCTCCGCTGCGGCATCTGCAAGGTGAACGCAGCCATCGGCGCTACATTGCTCATTCATACCTACAAGCCTGAACTGGTAATCAATACCGGTTCTGCGGGAGGCATCGATCCCGCACTGCACTTCGGGGATGCGGTCATTGCCGAAGGCGTGGTTCAGCACGATGTGGATGTGACAGCCTTCAACTATGTCCTGGGCCAGGTTCCCGGCGGGCCTCCGGTGTACAGCGCCCCGGAAGAGATAATCCGCAAGGCGGAAGAGGCCGTTAACCAGCTCAAGGCCGAAAAAATACTGCCTTCCGATTTTAACCATGTCCGGGGCATCATCGCCTCGGGTGATATTTTCGTTCACAAACAAGATGTCTTCGACCGTATCCGCAAGAACTTCCCGGAAGTCCGGGCAGTCGAAATGGAAGGCGCCGCCATTGCCCAAACCTGCGCGGCATTCCAGGTGCCCTCCCTCATAATCCGGGCACTTTCGGATGTTGCGAATTCCGAATCTCCTGTCAATTTCAGCGAATTTCTTCCGGTGGCGTCAAAACATTCCTCAGAAATTGTGCGCAGAATCATTAAAAACCTCTAACATAAAAGGAAATATAAAATGGAAAAAATTGCCAGTTTTCAAATCGATCATTTGCGGCTCAAGCCGGGACTCTATGTTTCCCGGATAGACCGCTTCGGGAACGCAGTCTTGACCACCTTCGACCTGCGCTTCAAGGAACCCAACAAGGAACCTGTCATCGACCAGCCGGCCCTTCATACCATTGAGCATCTGGGGGCTACCTTCCTCCGTTCTCATCCTGAATGGGCAAAGAGGACGGCCTACTTTGGCCCCATGGGCTGCAGGACGGGTTTTTACTTTATTGCCGAAGGGGAACTTAAGAGCGCGGATATTCTTCCCCTGATACGGGAGATGCTCGACTGGGTAGAGACCTTTGAAGGCCCCATCCCCGGCGCCGCCGCAGCGGAGTGCGGCAACTGGCAGGAACAGAACCTCAACATGGCCAAATGGGAATGCCGCCGCTATGCCTCAGTGCTCAAAAACCCTGCCGAAGACAGGCTGAATTATCCGGGCTGAAGCGCAGCGGGAAATTCTGCCGGGGCTTCCGGGGAGCTGGGGGCATTCGGGATCGTATGCCTCCGGGTGTTTTTGTGCTTCCCTGTTACCCTGGGAGTAACTGGCTGGCGGGGTTTCAGTTTGCCTTGGCCGGCATAGTTGACAATGTCCGGTACCTCCGCAGTGGCATAGTCTGGGGTCTGCCGTGGGTTTTTGTTATTGCTTCAGCGTTTTGGAACTCCAATCAGAGGGAAAACCAATGTGATCTAAACGAATAATGGGGGAGTATGTTTTGATCAAAAAGCATAACGCCGGATGTATTTCCTTGTCCCATTTATTCTTATCAGGATACAAGGCTTTAAGAGCCAATACCGCGCCAAACAAACGCCGTTCCGCACTTTTTTCAAGACCGGGAAGATTTGCCGGAATGGCGGTAAATATTCGAAAATACAGTCTTCCGTAATGGGCGCAGATATTCCTTAGATCTGTACAACATCTAAGCCAACTGACGAGGTTCTTGGGTATAGTCCCAAACAGATCTTTGGCGATCTGCTTCTGATCCATGGTTGGTAAATCCCCATAAAAATATGACAGCATACCAAAAGTAAATAGCTCCGTTATGACCCAGATCGGGAATTGCCCTCCGTAATTGTCAACATGATGCTGGACGAATAAAACTTTACGGTTGTTCTTTATTTCAGCAGCGATCAAATCTTTGAATCTGTCGTGACGGTGCCTGTTA
>JAITES010000139.1 GCA_031281925.1 Treponema sp.
GATCGCCCATTTTGAAAGGTTTTACCTGTTTCTTCAGTTTAACGGGTTCAAAACTGCCCCAAAGGCTCCCCCGCCGAAAGATGAGCTCTTGGGTATTAAACCCGTTTGCGAATAAAAAAAGGGCCCGAAGGCCCTAAACCACTGTTTTATTCTTCCTCGAGGCCCAGATCCTCGTCTTCGGAAGTTTGTTCCTCTTCATCTCCGGCGACGACTACCTCCTCGGCACGGCCGGCTTTTGGGATCAGCTTTGCTGAAGCATGGCGGGGCCGGCGGTAATTGCGGCCTACATAAGATACCAGAAAGAAATAGAGTATTACCGCTATTGTTACGGCAAGTACCTGCCAGGAGGTAATAACCTGAAGCAACATATCTCGCAGTTCTTTAGAGAACATACTCTATTGTCGGCACGTTTGGGGTATTTATGAACGTTTTTTCTTCAGTCTTATCATTTCATTCGAAAAATATGAAAAAGGTCTATGCATACCCATCTATATGGCGTATCATTGAAAAAAAACACACCATATATACTGTAGGAAAGAGGATAGCATGAAATTCGAGCGTTTGTTCACGGATCCGGCAAAGGGGCCCTATGACGGCATTGTCTTTGAAAAAAGGAAGAGCGAAATCCGGAATCCTGACGGAAAAGCGATATTTTTGGAGGAGACGGTCATTGTTCCCTCTTTCTGGAGCCAGATAGCTACCGATATTATTGCCCAAAAGTACTTCCGCAAGGCCGGAGTGCCTTCCGATAAGGTTCATGAATGGGAAAAATGGCTTCCCCGTGTCCCGGAAATTCGTATTTCTCTCCCGGAAGACGGGGCGGAGCACGATTGCCGTCAGGTTTTTCATCGTTTGGCCTTTACCTGGATGGATTGGGGCAGAAAAAACGGGTATTTTGACGGCGAGGAGGACGAAAAAGCCTTCTATGACGAGACTTGCAACATGCTTGCCTGCCAAATTGCCGCGCCCAACAGTCCCCAATGGTTCAACACGGGGCTCTATTCTGTCTACGGCATCGACGGGCCGGCCCAGGGTCACTACTACTTCGACACGGAAAAAGGGGAAGCGGTAAAGTCCGGCTCGGCCTACAAGCGTCCCCAACCTCATGCCTGCTTCATTCTATCCATCGAAGATGACCTGGTGAACGAAGGGGGCATCATGGATCTGGTAACCAGGGAGGCCCGGCTCTTCAAGTACGGCTCCGGAACCGGTTCCAACTTCTCCAGGATCCGGGCCGAAAATGAAAAACTTTCAGGCGGCGGGGTTTCTTCCGGGCTCCTTTCCTTCCTCAAGATTGGCGACCGTTCCGCCAGCGCGGTCAAGAGCGGCGGTACTACCCGGCGGGCTGCCAAAATGGTTACGCTGGACGTGGATCACCCGGATGTGGAAAAGTATATCGCGTGGAAAGCCGGGGAAGAACACAAGGTTGCCTCCATGGTTACCGGTTCCGGGATCGTAAAGAAGCATCTTGAATCAATCAAGAAGGCTCTTGCCGGCTTCCGGGGGCCGGAAACGGATAAATTCAATGCGGAAAAGAACCATGAACTTGCCGCCGCTCTGCGTCAGGCTCTGAATGACAAGATTCCTTCCGCCTATCTCTACCAGCTTCTGCGCCGTCTGGAACAGGGTGATGATGAGGTTGAGCCCCAGGTTTTCTCTACCGCCTGGGATGATGAAGCCTACAACACCGTGTCGGGTCAGAGTTCCAACAACAGTCTCCGGGTAAGCGATGAATTTATGCGGGCGGTAGAGGAGGATAAAGAGTGGAAACTGGTAAGCCGGGTATCGGGTAAGGAGTTTAAAACCGTCAAGGCCGGTAAAATCTGGTCGGATATTGCCCGTTCAAGCTGGCAGTGCGCCGATCCCGGCCTTCAGTATCATACTACCATCAATGACTGGCATACCTGCCCGGCAGGGGGAGAAATCCGGGCCAGCAATCCCTGTTCGGAGTATATGTTTCTCGATGATACGGCCTGTAATCTCGCTTCAATCAATCTGGTCAATTTTTACGATGGACAAAACCGCCGTTTCAATGTAGACGGCTACATTCATGCCATTCGGATCTGGACTACGATTCTGGAAATCTCCGTGGTTATGGCTCAGTTTCCCTCAAAAAAAATTGCGGAGCTTTCCTATCAATACCGGACTCTGGGTCTGGGTTATGCCAACCTGGGGAGTCTCCTCATGCTGATGGGTCTGGCATACGATTCCCCCGAGGGCAGGGCGGTTGCAGGCGCTCTCTCAAGTCTCCTCAGCGGAGAAGCCTATTCCCAAAGCGCCGTAATGGCCGAAAGTCTCGGGCCTTTTGTTCGTTTTGCCGAAAACAGGGATTCCATGCTCCGGGTAATCCGGAACCACCGCCGGGCAGCCAATAACGCTCCCGCATCGGAATATGAAGGGCTCCATACCGCTCCCGGGGGCATCGATCCTTCAGTCTGTCCCTCCTACCTTCTGGAGGCCGCCAAAGTTTCCTGGGACAGGGCGCTTCGGCTGGGGCAGGAGCACGGCTTCAGGAATGCCCAGGTAAGCGCAATCGCGCCCACGGGAACCATCGGACTCCTCATGGACTGCGATACTACGGGGGTGGAACCGGATTTTGCCCTGGTCAAATTCAAGAAACTTGCAGGCGGCGGTTACTTCAAGATTATCAACCAGTCCGTGCCTCCTGCTCTGGAGTCTCTGGGCTACAAACAGGATGAAATCGACAGGATCGTTGCCTATGCAACGGGCCGGAAAACCCTGAACGGAGCCCCCGGCGTCAATACGGAGAATCTTGCCGCAAAAGGCTTCGGTCCCGAGGCGCTGACCGCCCTGGAAGAGGCGATAAAAACAAGCCTCAATCTTGAAGGGGTGTTTAATGTCTGGATTCTCGGTAAGGATTTTGTTGAAAAGAACCTCAGGGTGCCCGAATCAACCTGGAGTCTCCCCGGTTTCAGCCTCCTTAAGCATCTGGGTTTCAGCCAGGAGGATATTGATGAGGCGGAACTGTATGCCTGTGGAACCATGGGTCTAGAAGGGGCTCCCGGCCTCAAGAAGGAACACTATCCGGTCTTTGACACCGCCACTCCTTCGGGGAAAAACGGCACACGTTCCATCTCCTGGCAGGCCCATATCGGCATGATGGCCGCGGTACAGCCCTTCATCTCCGGGGCTATTTCAAAGACGATCAACATGCCCAATTCAGCGGACTATGAAGATGTAAAAGGCGCCTACATGCTCTCATGGAAGAGCGCTCTCAAGGCGGTAGCCCTGTACCGGGACGGCTCCAAACTCTCCCAGCCCCTCTCCAGTTTCGCTCCCGGTACGGATCCTCTGGCGGACATGATCATCGCCCTGGAGCAGGGTACATTCAGGAGTCCTGTCCCTGCAGCGGATCGGGCTGCCCCCCGGAATCAGCGGAAGGGGCTTCCCAACCGCAGGGCCGGTTACACCCAGAAGGCGAAGATCGGCGGACATTCTATCTTTATCCGTACCGGCGAATACGACGACGGCACCCTGGGGGAGATATTCCTCGACATGCACAAGGAAGGCGCCGCTTTCCGAAGCCTTCTCAATAGTTTTGCCATTGCCGTTTCCCTGGGACTTCAATACGGGGTGCCTCTGGAGGAATATGTTGATGCCTTTACCTTCAGCCGTTTCGAGCCCAACGGCACTGTCCAGGGCCACGACTATGTAAAGATGGCGACCAGCGTTATCGACTACATCTTCAGGGATCTCGCAATCAGCTACCTTAAACGCAGCGATCTGGGGCAGATAAAGAGCGACGATCTTCTGGCTACCGGAACCAATAACGATCCCGCTTCCCAACAGGGGAACTCTTCCGGGGATCGGG
>JAITES010000142.1 GCA_031281925.1 Treponema sp.
GGGGATACGGGAGATCACCCTTCTGGGACAAAATGTGAATTCGTACCTTTGCGAAGGAGGGGAAAGACTGGAATTTTCCGATCTGCTTGAACTTATAGCAGGGGCGATTGAGGGGACTCCCATCAAGAGACTGCGGTTTTTGTCCAGCCACCCCAAAGACTTTTCGGAAAAGACAATCAAGGTGATGGCGGAACACCCGTGTTTCTGCCGGCATCTCCATTTGCCTGTCCAGCATGGTTCCAACAGGATTCTGGCGGCCATGAACCGGCAGTATACCCGGGAAGCCTACCTCGATCTGGTGAAGCGCCTGCGGGAGGCCATGCCGGACTTGAGCCTTTCCACCGACATACTGGTCGGCTTTCCCGGAGAAACCGGGGAGGATCTTAAAGAGACCCTTGCCCTCATGGAGGAGGTAAAATTCTTCTATGCATACACATACCACTACAATCCAAGGGAGGGAACCAGGGCCTACGATTTTCCGGGCCGGGTTGAAGAAAAAACCAAGCGGGAGAGACTTTCCCGTGTCATAGCCCTGCAGAAAATCCATACGGCCTCCCTGCTCGAAAAACGCATCGGCACACGGGAAAGGGTGCTAATCGAAGAGATTTCCCGTAAAAATGCCGATGAAGTATTAGGACGTACCGAACGGGATGAAATGGTAGTTTTTCCGGGAAATGCGTCCATGATAGGTTCCTTTGCCGAATTAAGCCTTGCCGCTCTGCGGGGGAACACATTTTTTGGAAAGGATCTTTGCCTTGAAGTATCCTGAAGATACTTCTTTCTTATAGGAGAATATATGCCCTGGCGTTTGATTGGTTTTATCCTCATTTTTGCGGTTTTTCTGATCTTCATTGCCTTTAATCTGCAGAACAGCTGCGACATCAATCTGATCTTCCATGTATTTCCACAGGTGCCTGTCTACCTTACCGCTTTTTCTTCATTCATTCTGGGAATGTTCTGTGCCATACCCTTCATTCTGGGTATCAGAAAAAAGAAGGGCGGAAAGGAAGCCGCAGCCAAAGAAAATCCCAAAAAGAAATTTCCCTGGTCGAAGGTCGCGGAGAGTGAGGAAGAACTTCCTCCCCGGACCGAAGGGCCCTACGGAATCGGCTGAAGGCCATGATGAGGCTCTCCTTTCCTGCATTTCTGCTTTTGCTCCTTCTTTCCGGTTTTCCCCTCCGGGCTCAGGAAGGCGGCGTAGCGCTGGGAGCGGAAATTCAAAGAATCGAGAAAAATCTGAAATCCGGCGCTTTTTCCCCGGCGGAAAAACATCAGGCCCTGGTTAAGCTTGCCCGCCTGCAGGAACTTTCCGGAAACCTGGAAGCCGCGGCAAAAACCTGGGGCGAAGCTGCCGTCGCGGAACAGGGCAGGCAGGATGAAAAATCCCTGTTCCGTAAAGCCCGCTGCCTGGCCGCCATGGGCGACTGGGAGGGAGCCTCCGCTCTTGTGTCGCCGGGCAGCGGGGATCAGGCCCTGCGTCCGGAAGCCCGGTATCTGGAGGCCCAGATCGAAGCCTTCCGTTCTTCCGATACCTCCGCCCTTCTTGCCCTGCTGGACTATCCCGGTTTTGCCGAAATAAAACCTCTTATTTATTTTTCCCTCTGGAAAATTACAGGAAACGGAAACTGGTCCTCCCGGCTCCGCTCCGAATATCCGGAAAGCCCCGAAGCGCGTATAGCAGCGGGGGAAGGCCCGAATCAGGGAAGCGGAGGTTCCGGCGCAGGCCCGGGCAAAAAGGCGGCAGTGTATATCAAGCCGAGCCCACTTTGGCTTCTCATGCCGGGCCGCGCTTCATTCAGCCTTGAACCGGTTCCTTCAAGCCCTGCGGCAAAAACCGCCGGATCCGCGTCCCCGGCGGTAAAAAACACCCAAGCCGCTTCTCAGGCGGCCGGAAGGGAAACCCTGCTCCAGACAGGACTCTTCGGCAGGGAGGAAAACGCCCGTTCCCAGGCGGCCCGGCTTGCCGAAAAGGGTTTTGCCGCGGAATTGAGCCGGAGAACCGTGAACGGAAACGAATACTGGGTCGTACTGGTAAAAGCCGGGCAGGACGCAAACCGCATGATGCTCAGCCTCAAGGACGCGGGCTTTGAATCCTTCCCGGTGGAATAAAACCGGTGTCAATCACCAGGTTTAAGAAGACTCTATTTGATAACTCCCTTTGAGCCCAGACGCACGGGAGAGAGGCTTAGGGAACCCTCCGCGGAACCATCCTCCACCGCGTAGATCTCCCTGCCGGAACCTTCCGCCCTGTCCTGGAAACGGAGTTCCAGCAGCCTCTGGCTGTTTATCCTGAAAAAGACATAATGACCCCGCCTGACCGCGGCGGAAGGGGAATCGACTGAATGGAGTTCAAAGGCGCCGTCTCTCGAAAAATACAGTGTGCCCAGAGGGCTCTCATACACG
Source organism: Treponema sp. (assembly GCA_031281925.1). Classification (GTDB taxonomy): domain Bacteria; phylum Spirochaetota; class Spirochaetia; order Treponematales; family Breznakiellaceae; genus JAIRNJ01. The sequence continues at coordinate 2,404 of JAITES010000142.1, forward strand.
GCATTTGCAAAAGGTTCCACCGCGCTGCTGTTCTTTACCGCTCCCTTTTCCACCGTTCCGGCGCGGCGGTAGGAGCCGTCCCATGAATCGTTCACATTGATCCTGAGCCGTACATCCTCAAAGACCTTCACCCGTATGCTATCCAGGGATTCAAGTTCAATATCAATGGAACGCCGCAGTGTGGAAACCGAAAGATTCTGACTGGAAATATAGAGGCCGTAGCGGGTGGCGTTTGAATTCTGCCAGGTAAAAACCTGCTGGGTTTCGTCCCCAAAGAAGATCACTTCCCTGCTTGCAGGATCAAAAAAGATATATTGATCCCTTTCTACCGTTCCTTCGGGGCTCACGTAGTACCAGAGATCGTTGATAAACTGCTCAAAAACTCCGGGAGTCCCGGAGAGCAGTTCCCGGAGCCTGTGCTGTTCTATTTGAGTTCCCGGTACCCTTGTGGTCCCCGACTGCTCATAGAGGCCGTTGACCGGGTTATACGTGTAACTTATTTCAATCTGATCCAGCAGATTTTCCGAACCATAGTCGTGCCCGTAGGCGCTTATGCTAAAACTCCGGCCCGGCGCCACACCCGACTGATAGGCTTGGGTCCGTTCCGTTTCCTTGACGGAAATGGAGCCGTCAATCCGGATCTCCGCAATTTTATTGAAGTAGTTGTCCCGGGAAGTATCCTGAGAATTATCTCTGGAAATATCCCGGATATTTTTCCGGAAGATGGTCAAGGTATGCTCTCCGGCGCCGTTCATTCCGTTTACCAGGATACACAGACTCCGGTCTCCAATAAGATCCATCGTATAGAGGGAAAGGGTACCCGGTCTTGTGGCCGCGGTAGGGGCGCTCCAGACCCGGCGGTAGGTCCGTTCCCGTGCCTCATATTCTATATACGTGATGTAGAGGGGGCTTTCAATTTCCAGAAGATTCCGGTAGGCGATGATCTGCTCATCCATGGAGTCCCCGTCAAAGTCCTGGGAGAGAATCTGTACGGCCAGTTCACCGTCTTCCAGGCTAACGCGGGGCTTGACGCTGTCCTCATAGGCCATCCGTTCCGTATCCTGCCCGCCCTGGCCCGGTTCCCGCACCGCCTCTCCGGGTAAAACTACCCGCGTCCGGCTGCTTTCGCCGCTCTTTACCGGCCGGGAAATACGATCAAGGGGCCGGACAATAAGAAAAATAATGCTCAAACCCGCAAGGATAAAGACAAGAGTGGTGATAATTCTGGAAAAACGGAAATCCATGCCAACCCTATTAATGAAGCTGTCCGGAAAGGTTTTTCAGGCCTTTCGGACGCCTTTTTTTAACGGCCATAGGCTGCCGCAGCCTGCTGTACCCGGTCTCCGATATCCATGGCGACGATCATCGCCCTCCAGCCGGAAAAGATCTCCGTCTTCGAATAACGGAGCATCCGGGTCGCCGTGTCCGTCAGGGAGGGCTGGGATGAACCGCAGATCAGCACCGTATAGCTGATTTGTGCCTTTCCGGAACGGCTTTGCCGGGCCGCCGCCCTGAGGGCGCCCTCAAAATCCGCTGTTTCACCCTGGATTTTCCGCGATTGGAGAGCCTTTTTGATCTCTTCCTTCGCGTTTTCATCCTTGATCGTGCCCTGATAGATGATCCGGGCCTGAGTTCCGGCATCCCAGATGCAAATCGAATCTCCGGCCTTAAGAATTCCGTCGATTAGATGACCGGAGAGCCAGCGTACCGGCTCTTCTCCAACCGGAGCGATGTACCGGGAACTGTCGATGATGACATTGACTTCCACAGGGATATCCCGCTGATCTGCCGCAAAGGCGGAAAAAACTGCGGAAAAACAGAAGAGAATACCGGAAAACATAAGAATCTTGATGGAAAACAGTTTCATCCTTCAATTTTATCATAAAACGTCTTTTTTTTACAGATATTTTCAAATAAAATAGCTTTTTATTTTCTAAAGTGTTATCATAATATATATGAAGCCCTTCTACAAATGTGAAAAGAAGCAGCGCTTTTCCGTTATAGTCCCCTGTTTGAAAAAAAACAGCTTACGAACAAAGCGATAGGGGCTTTACTTTTCTGTATGAGTGGGTTTACTATAAATTATAGTTGACGTAAAGTTTTTACAGATAAATCTATTTTTTAAGGAGACTTAATATGGGAGCAATGGACCTGCCCAAGAGCCCGAATGTATTCCATCCGGAGAAACCGAGTGCCGTAGGTTCTCGGAATTCGTTAGCCCAGGAATACCGGGATCAGCAGAGCGAAGTAAATCAGCTGTTGGAAGAAGAGGTAAACAAGGTTATTCATCATCTTACCTCGAAACTGCCTAAAGACGTTTTGGAACGCCTCGATGTTATGGGCGGTATGAAAGAGAAGCTGTATAACTACTTCAACCAGAATTACCAGAACATGTTCAACCGTTACATGGTAACGACTGAAGATGAAATGGTGAAGAAAATCCGGAATTTCATCGACAAGGAAGAAACCAAGGTTTTGGTACGCTACACCCCCAAAGAGGTAGCGGATCTTCTGGATCAGGTTGGCGGCGCCGACAAGTTCAACACCGGTGAAATTGAAAAATCCATCGTAAACATGTATGGACACCTGCAGGGCCATATCCAGCGCGGCGTCAACGAACTGGAAACCCATACGAACAGCATCCTGCGTCAGAAGACCGATACCGGCGCCTTTGTTCGCGGTGAAAATGCGTACTCCATAGTGAAATGCGCCTTCAAGGATAACCTCTTCAAACCCAAGACCGTTTCCGATGTCAAACTTTCCGTTAACATCCTGGATTCCGAGCTTATCAGCCCTATTTTCCACTACCAGGTAACGGTGGAATACCTCATTAAGGACCTTATCGCCAAGCATATCATTGATACAATCGATAAAGACATCGAAAAGTACAAGGATGAACGGATCGATCAGGGTCTGGAAGAGCTGAGCGACAGCGAAATCATCTTCAAGAAGATTGGAAATGTTGAAACCTACACCGATGACAAGGGTGATGATCCTAAATCCAAGCGCTACACCATCATTGCCAAGACTCTGATGGAGAGGATCAGCGATCTGCGTGCGGAAATTGACCCCGCTACCTTCGATCAGCAGAACATCCGGGAAAACATCAAGAAGATCGTCGATATCGAGAATATCCGGAACCGCGGCTTCAATACCGCCATCAATTCGATTACCTCGATCCTCGACACCTCCAAGATGGGGTATCAGTACATCGAAAACCTCAAGAATGCCCGTGAAGTTCTCATCCGGGAATATGAGGATACCGACAAGGCTAACCTCCCCGACGAGCGCTATCAGATCCGGTTGCGTTACTTCGATCAGACTCAGCTCATCGAAGAGCGCAAGGCCTACGATGTGCAGATGAAGAGCTTTGAAACCGAAGTTCAGCATCTGTGGGACGTGCTGGAAGTCATCTATCAGGACTCCAAGAGCCCCTTCAAGGTTACCGACTTCCAGGATCTCGCAAAGAAAGAGAAGCCCCGGATTCGCAAGCTCATCAAAGAGAAGAGCGGCGATCCCGCCTATGAAGACATCGCCAAAGTGTGGGATGAAGTTACCTTCGTGCGTGCGGCTGAAACCGAGGTCGAACGTTCCAACCGGACCTATATCTACGAGAAAGACAAGATCCGCCAGAAGATCATCCTCATGCGGGAGCGGATGAAAGGCATGTACGACTACCAGTACCCCATCGAGCGGCGGGTCATGGAAGATCGGCTCTCCTTCCTGGAGATGAAGTACTATGACTTCGAATACCTGATTAACCCCTACCATATCCAGCCGGGTCTCCTCCTGGACGTGGATATCACTTCCATCAAGCGGAAGAAGGCAACCCTCGACGCAATGGCCAACGTATTGAACGAATTCCTTCATGGAGTGTCCAAGGGTTTTGCAGATGCGGCTTTCGCATCCTTCAGCCGCCGGCGTTCCACTGTACGCGAGGACATCAACCAGTCCTTTGGCGCCGCAGAAGAGAAACCCGCAGGCGAAGCTCAGCCTTCCAGCAGTTCTTACCTGGATCTCATCAATTCCTCCGGTGAGGCTTCCGCTGAGGCTCCCAAGGCAATTGCCGCTCCCAAACGGGGCAGGGCCAAGGCCGGTGTCGTAGACGCCAAACCCCGCGGACGGGCAGGCAGGAGGGCAAGGGCTTCCTCAGGTGATGTTGAAATCAAGGAAGTATAGAGACGGCCAATCGGT
>JAITES010000180.1 GCA_031281925.1 Treponema sp.
AGGAGAAGGTGTCGTTTAATCAAACGGAAACACGGTACTCTTTTACCTGGAACTTTGTGTATATGGTTCGGCCTGAGTTTCAGGGAGAATATACACTCGATTCAACGTATAGCGAAGAAACAGGAACCTTAGCTCTCTCTTCTACCAGGCTTGAGCTTACAGGTACCACTAAAGCCGTTGATAATGTTTATACGCTCGGCGGAGGACACAAAAGCGATACCGGCGCATGGTTGTATTTGTGGGAGTTGTATGAAGGCAGTTCCAGTAAGATAGGCCTTGTATTTTCTCCCAGCGGCGATAGCGGGAAAAAATTAATCGCCACCGGCCCCACCGCCTCGGCTCAGTTAACAACAGAGTTGGTGAAAATGGATTTCACCGGCAGCATTGATGTATCTGGTATAGGTACAATACCCAATTTTTACGGTGAAGAGCCCTAAATCCAAATGTAAAGTGAAACCGGAGGGGTGGAATCCGGGCTCCACCCTTCCCTTTTCCGGAATTCCTTCTTCGGCCCCAGTTACAGCCATGGGCGATATTTGTGAAAGTTTCGCCGCGGGGGTTAAATTTCCTTCCTGTACAAATCCCGGAAAACTTCGAAATACGGTTTACCGGTCTCTTCCCTGCCCAAAGGATCCCTGGCCAGGACAGCGGAGCGGATCAGTCCGTAGACGCTTCCTTTCAAGGCAGCCCTGTTTTCCCGGTATTTTTTTTCCTCGCTGAATGGAACGATCACGGGGGGAACCCCTTCGGCGGCCTGCGCACCCTCTTCTTCCCGGTAGGAAAAACCCCAGAGAAATGATGAGAGGGAATGCTTTTTTATCCCTGCGGGAACTACATGATTTTCCGCATGAACAATCGCAAGTCCTTCCGGAAGCACTTTGTTCATACAGGCAGCAAACCCCTCAGCGTTGAAAAAAATACTTGTTTCAATAAGCGCCATCTCATTCAGGCCGGTGATCCCAAGGGAAAGAGGGGCCAGAATTTCCAGTTTAGGCAGGGGATTAAAGCCCCGTGTAAAGGAAACCGGGATACCGGCCCGGAGAAAGGCCATGTTAAAGATCTCCACCAGGGATAAATGGGATAAGAAGACGGCCTTCCCCGTCTTGCTGAAAGAAAAGAGGATGCGGAGGGCAGAATTTGAAGCCGGCATGGGGATACCGCTATTATTTTCATTATAAATTACTTTATTATGTATGTTATTATATACTATATTCCGTTGTTTTCCGCAGATACCACAGTTATATGTACAATTTTCATTACATGTTAAAGTTAATTCTTGATTGCATGACTTCCTGAATTCTTCGTTGAAATAGTTTGGACTTATTCCGGGATTGATGGAGGCCCAGGGAAGCTCTTTCTCAATGTCAAACTCGAGCATCTTTTTTATCTCTTCCCGGTATTCCGTAAACAAATTTTCCCATACATCCCTCTTCATGTATTCGCTCCATGCATCCAGACGGCAGCCCTTGCGGAAGGCCGCTTCTATCAAGACTCCTGTAAATTCACCGCCCCGGCTCAGGAGGCCTTCGAGCCCGGAAATAAAGGGATCCTGAAAACTTACCTTGTGGCCTTCTTTTTTGAGATTATCTTTTATCCGGAACAGTTTTTCCCTGGCTTTTTCATGTTCCATTTGGACAGTTCTCTGGTAGGGGGTGTGCGGTTTGGGGACAAAGACTCCTACGTTGATGTTACAGTGGGCGCCTGTTTTCCCCGCTACATAGCGGATAAAATTAACTATCTCCGCCTCTTCGCTTTGTTCCGGCCCCTCCTCCGGTTTTTCACGATGCAGTGTTCCTTTTGCTACGGGGAGACCTATCATGAAATAGAACTTTGCGCCGCTCCAGCCGTGTTTCTTTGCCTCCCTGAGGATACTTACTACATCATCCCGTAAGACTTGTTTGTTTATTGAAAATTGCCAGGCCTCCTCGGGTGTTTCTACCGCAAAGGTCAGGCCGCTTTTGCGTACCAGGGATACTTTTTCCAGCAGGGGAAGTGAAAAACTCGAAACACGGAGGGAAGGAAGCTGGAAGGAAACATGCTCCTGTTGATACCGTTCATTAAAGGTGTTAACAAGGTAATCAATGTGCCGGTAATCTCCGGTAGAGAGGGACGAGAGGCTGATCTCCCGGTAGCCGCCCTGGCGGATAAAGGCCTCGGCCTCACGGAATACTGCCGGGGCGTTTTTCTGCCGCATGGGCCTGTACCAGTAACCTGCATGGCAGAAACGGCAGCCGTTGGGACAGCCGCGCATTATTTCTACCGCCCCATGCATCTGTACGGTTTTTATGCTGGGAACAGGGAAGACCGCGGCTCCCCCCTCCCCTTCTCCAAAATGCGGATCGACGGCCCTGAAAGCCTTCTTCTTTCCGCGCAGCCAGATATTCGGGTGTCCCGCAATTTTTGAAAGGAGAGCCGCCCTCCCCTCCCCCGCCTTTTTCATATCGCGCAGGACAGTCAGGAGTTCAAAAAAACCGGCCTCGGCCTCCCCTATCCAGAAGGCGTCGATAAAACGGCTATAGGGGACAGGATTGGAAACACTGGGCCCTCCCATGATCACTATGGGGCATTGCTCATCCCTGTCCTCTGAACGGACAGGGATTTTTCCCGCCTGCAGCATGGCAAGGACTTCTGTTATTCCCAGTTCATAACCAAAGGTGAACATGAGGATATCAAGATCATGAAACGCAATGCCTGTATCAAGGCCATAAAGCGGTAGATTTTTTTCTGCGAGGAGTTTTTCAAAATCCGGCGCGGGTGCAAAAGCCCTGTCGCAGGAAATGTCATTGATACGGTTAATGCGGTTGTAGATGATCCGCATGGCCTGATTTGACATGCCTATTTCGTAGAGATCCGGAAAAGCAATAAGAGTGTCGAGGATTGCCGAACGGCGGGCAAGGCTTCCGTATTCACCACCGGTATAGCGGGCCGGTTTTTCCATTTCCATGAGAAGCTGTCCCAGTTCATGCAGAGGATCTACATAGCGTTTTTCCAACTAATGACCATACCTTCTGACATAGATACTGAGGGCAAGCCCGATTCCCGTCATGGCGGAAATCAGGGCCGAACCGCCGTAAGACATAAAAAGCAGCGGTATTCCCGTAATGGGCATGATACCCATGGTCATTCCGACATTGATGAGGAAGTGGAAAATATACATACCGGAAAGTCCCGCACAAATATTGGCGCCGAAGGCATCATTGGTAGTTCTGATGATGCGTATAAGCCTTAAACAGATGATCAAAAAGAGGGCGAAAACAAGCAGCCCTCCCAGGAGGCCCCATTCTTCAGTAAAGATCGAAAAAATAAAATCGGTACTCTGCTGGGGGAGAAAGCGGTAGTGACTCTGCGTACCATGAAGGTAGCCTTTCCCGGTAAGTCCGCCGGAACCGATAGCGGTAATTGATTGAATAATATTCCAGCCTGCGCCCCGGGGATCGACATCGGGATCCAGAAAGACGATAAGACGCATTATCTGATAATCTTTAAGTACCCTGTGAGACATGAATGAGGCGCCCAGTGATATTATCGCAATGCCTACCGTATATAAAATCCAGAAAAAATAGGCTTTCCTGTATTTGATATAACCGAAGAAGGCAATACCGGCGATCAGAGCCAAGGCCAGGATTACTGTCATTATGAAACGCAGGTTAAGAAGAATTAAAAAACTGCCGGCGTTACTGCGGAGTATGGAACTTTGCCAGAGAGGAAGAACGGTAAGAATGCCCGTAAGGCCGATGCAGGCAATTAAAAAAATAACATAACGGATCGTCACGCCTGCGGCAAAAGTCATTACCAGCAGAATCGGTATAAATACCAATGATGTGCCAAAATCGGGCTGCATAAGAATAATGCCCATGGGTATAAAAACAATGATGCAGGAAACCGCAAAACGGGAGAAGACTTCGGTAGTCCGGCGGGTATCATCCAGATGGCGGGCAAGAAAAATAATTGTAGTAATCTTGGCGAATTCTGAAGGCTGAATGCCGAAAGCCCCGATGCCTATCCAGGCCCGGGCGCCGTTTACCAGCCGGCCAAAGAAACAGGTATAGAGCAGAAGAAGCAGCGTACCCAGATAAAGATAAATTGAAAGATCCCGAATTCGTTTATAGTCAATAAGTGACAGTGAAAATGCAATGGCCATGCCCGCAATGGCCCAGATGATCTGCCTCATGTATTCGTTTGAAACGAGTACTCCGGAGGAAGTAACACCGGAAGAATAAATAAACAAAATGCCGAATATTGATAATACCAGGGAAGCAAAAAGAAGGATATAATCTATTTCCAATAGATTTCTGATTCTCATTCGCGGCGTCCCAAAACCGGCAAGAACTGCTGAAGCCCCAGTGAACGGACAGATTCTTCATAAGTCTGATTGCTGAAAATTCCCTGAAAAATGATGGCCGAAGCATAGGGCGCCCACCATTCCCAGCGGTTCGCCGCCTCCACGATTATGGAAACTACTACTTGTTCTTCAGGCTTTGCGCTGTCGTAGGGCGCATAAGAGGCAAACCAGGAATGCCAGCGGTCGTTAAGGCCGACTTCTCCGGTACCGGTTTTTCCGGCAATCTGCACGGATTTAATATTCAGCGGAAACTGGGCGGTTCCTTCGCTGATTACCGTTCTCATGTCTTTTCTGACAGTTTCAAAAACCGATGAGGGAATACTGGTTTCCCTGAGCAGTTCAGCCTGTATGCTCCGCTCCACTGCGCCGGATACCGGATCGCGTACTTCTTTGAGAATGTGGGGTTTATATATTTTACCGCCGTTGACTACCATTGCTACCATGTTGGCCATCTGTATGGGAGTAACCAGGGTATAACCCTGACCAATGCTCATGTTCATTGTGTCTCCGCCGAGCCAGCGTTCGTGAAACCGGCGCTCCTTCCACTGGGGGTTTGGGATAAAGCCGCTAATCTCTCCGGGAAGATCGATGCCGCTTGCGTCTCCGTAACCGAATTCCTTTGCGTAATAGATGATCCGTTCCGTTCCGAGAAAATCCCTTCCGACAACCCAGTAATAAATATCGCAGGATTGAGCCATTGCCTGCTGGAGGTTAAGCCTGCCGTGGCCCGGTCTCCGGATGTGGCACCTCCAGAGCCTGTCACCGTATGTTAATTCTCCCTGGCAGTCGACAGTCTCCAGGGGAGAAATGGCGCTTTCATTAAGGATTCCTGAAGTCATAATTATTTTGAAAGTAGAAGCCGGGGGATAACTTGACTGTATTGCCCGGTTAAGAAAAGGCTTATTAGGATCATTGATTAGGGCATTGTAATCATCACTCATGTCGCTGCGGTTAAAGAGGTTGGGATCGTACCATGGGTAGGAAACCAGTGCCAGTATTTCGCCATTTGACGGCCGTAATATTACAACGGATCCCATGCGCTCTCCCAGGGCCTTTTCCGCCAGGATTTGTATGTCCTGATCGATGCTGAGCACAAGATTTTTCCCCATTACCGGCGCCTGTCTGAAATTTTCTTCACCGGGAATACGTCTTCCCCGGACATCAACAGTACGTATCTCCCATCCTTCCTTCCCCCTGAGAATTCCGTCATACTGCCGCTCAATGCCCGCCTTGCCGATTACATCACCCTGCTGGTAACCGCTGTTGTAGAGCATAGTCAATTCGTCTCTGGTTATGTTTCCTACATACCCTATAATATGGGAAATGCTTCCCGAAAATTGATAGTTCCGCATGGGCTTTGACTGCCAGGAAATTCCCGGCAAGGTATCAACCCGCTCGGCAAGGGATGCAATAGTTGTATAGGGTACATTTACTGCCAGTTCTACCGGCTGATAGAGAAAATATGACTGGGGGGGTATTTTTTCTTCCAGTTGATCCCTGGGAATATTCAGCAATTCCGACAGCCTGTTGAAAAGATTTGACATTTCTCCCCGGGGGACTTCGGCCGGGGTCAGGCTTACGGCAAAGGAATCGGCGTTGAGTACCAGGGGCTGGCTGTAACTGCGGTCGTAAATTTCTCCCCTTTGGGCAGGAATAACAGTGGTTCTCCGTGCAATACTCTGTGCCCTGCTGCGGTATACTTCTCCGCTTAAGATCTGCATGGAAAAAAGCCGTAAACCGTAAACCAGAAAAACCGCCACAAAGAGAAAACGGAGAAATATGAGCCGTTTTTCCGAACGGCCTTCGGTCCTCTGGGGCGTAATCCGCGGCATTAGGTTTCTCTCCGTTCCCGCTCAACCAGCAGGGGCGAAAAGAGCTTGAGCAGGGCAAAAAGAAAAGGAGCGGAAAACGTGTTAAGCATGAGTTCCACCCAGAGGGTTGGTAAAAATAAGTTATAGGAAGGCACCGCATCGGCAAAAAGCAGGTGCAGTAAAAATAGCGTCACCGCCTTAACGAGGGTTGCCGCCGCACAGAGAATCATCGGAAGAATGGCAATATCCAGAAAAAAGGTACCCTTCATAAGTCCTGTCAGGGATCCTATAAGAGTACGCACAAAGGCATTAAGGCCCAGGGGAGCAGCGGAAAGAAAATCCAGAAACAGGCCCGAAAAAAAACCGGAAAGCTGCCCTGTCATGGAGCCGTTGACATAGGCCGAAAAAACCAGAACGCAGAGGGCAAGGTCGGGTACGGCATGATAAATTGCCAGCCTGAAAAAAATAGTTGACTGCAGAATTGCTGCGATAAGAACAAAAATGACCGTCCAGATTATATTTTTAGCCATTTGTGTCTTTTCCTGTCTCCCCGCCGATGACAAAAACATATTCCAGCCTGGAAAAATCAATAATCATGTCCAGCTCAACTTCCATTGATATTTCATTTTCCTGATAATTGATGGCAGAAACTCTGCCGAGGTTTATCCCCGCAGGGAAAATTCCTCCCATGCCGCTGGAAATAACTACGTCTCCCACATTGATCTCGTCTCTGGCCCTTTTCTGGATAAAACGCATAATCAGGGGAAGATCCGGATTGCCCTGGCCTTCGGCAATTCCTTCGTAGCGGGAACTTGCAAAACGGGATGACACAAATGAACTTGAGTTATAGATGGGCATCACAAGGCTTTCAAACGCCCCTGCCTGTATTACCTTTCCCACGAGTCCCTGGGTTCCGTTCTGCCATGCAATTACCGACATGTTATTCTCTACCCCTGCATGGGTGCCCTTGTTGATTACCAGCGCGGGGAAGAGATTATCGGGATCTCTGCCGGTTATTTCCGCCGGAATATGCCTGAAGGAAAGATTCCGGGAAAAGCCGAGCTGCTCACGGAGGCGTATGTTTTCCTGGCCAATCTCGGCGGCGTTCCTTTCAAGCTGTTCATAACGGGCAATGCGTTCTGTCAGTTCCGCATATTCCCGGCGGAGGGCGGCCAGCTCACGAACGGAAAGAACCGAACGGGAAACAAAGGAGGAAACTTCGTATACCGCTCCGCGAACGCCGGAAAAAAGGGAGAGACCCATGTTCTTAAAATCGACAATAAAACTACGGGTAGAGAAAAAAAGAATGGAAAAAGAAACCAGCATTAATGCCGTGAAAACATAGGAAGTAGCACTGAAGCGGGCCGGTACTTTAGTAGTCATAGACGCTGCGGGTATTGTCAAATTCCTTGATGAAATCGAAATACTTGCCTGCGCCCAAAGCTACACAATCCAGGGGATGTTCCGCAAGGATAGCCGGTACGCCGGTTTCTTTTGCGATGAGCTTATCCAGGCCCCGAAGCATGGAACCGCCGCCTGTCATGACGATGCCCCGTTCAACGATATCGGCAGCCAATTCGGGCGGCGTCTTTCCCAGGGTACTTTTGATAACATCAATTATCTTGGTAATGGGATCTTTCAGGGCTTCCCGGACTTCAACAGAATCCACTTCAAGCCGCCGGGGAAGACCGGTGATTGCATCGGTTCCCTTGACCTCAACCTTTTCGATGGTCTTGTCAGGAGACGCGTTGCCTATTTCGATCTTGAGGCTTTCCGCCATCTGTTCCCCGATGATGAGATTATGCACACTCCGCACATGGCGGATGATGGCTTCATCAAATTCGTCGCCTCCCAGACGGATGGCATTGGTAACTACCATGCCCCCTAGAGAGATAACGGAGATTTCGGTAGTGCCTCCGCCTATATCGCAGATCATGTGGCCTGCCGGTTCAAAAATCGGGACATCGGCTCCTATGGCGGCCGCAAGGCTTTCTTCAATGACCAGAACTTCTCTGGCGCCGGACTTGTAGGCGCTCTCTTCCACCGCCCGCCGTTCGACTTCGGTGATGCAGGAGGGAATACCGATAATCATGCGGGGTTTGAAGGGCCGGTAACGGGGAAGAACACGGGAAATAAAGTAACGGATCATCTTTTCGGTTGATTCAAGGTCGGCAATGACCCCGTCCCTCATCGGCCTGATGGCGATGATGTTTCCCGGAGTCCGGAAAAGCATGCGCTTGGCTTCCGCTCCAACAGCCTTTACTTTTTTTGTACCGCGTTCCACCGCAACGACAGAAGGTTCGTTCAGTACAATGCCTTTACCGCGAATGTAGATAAGGGTGTTACAGGTTCCCAAATCAATCCCGATATCTGAAGAATTAAATCCAAACATATCCCCTCCTACATATTTAAACGTGCTCTGGCATTGGCATGGGCAGGATCTATCCTGACAGCCCTCCGCCATTCAGCCCGTGCTCTGGTAGTGTCGCCTTTTTCCGAATAGAGCAGGCCCAGACGAAAATGTGCTTCCGCATTTTCCCCGGATTCATTCAAAATAGCCATATACTGGGCCTCAGCCTGCTCTGCAGCCCCTTCGTTTCCCAGAATTTCCGCAAGATGAAGCCTGGCGGTAAGTATGGTTTTGGAATCCCTGGAAATATCAATACAACGGAGGAGATAGGCTTTTGCAGGTTCCATTTCACCCATGGCAATATATGAACGGGCTATGGAGATGAGCAGGGTATCCGAAGGCTGCTGTGCATCAAGAGCCCGGGAAAAAGAAGCCACACTGTTATGGTAATCCCTGATGGAGGCATAGGCCATGCCCAAATACTCATGAATGTCGGAGGCCTCTATACCGGCCTCCCTGGCCTTTTCCAGATAGTTGACCGAAAGATCGGCAAAATTCGCGCCTTTGTAGTAATAGGCCTTCCCCAAAACATAATAAATACGGCTGTCCTTATCCCGCTTGTCAACCAGGAGGGCTTTTCGCAGGGACCAGATGCATTCATCAATATAGTTCAGGGTATCGAAATTGTTTATCTGGGAGATGCCGATTTGGAAAGCTGAAAAGCCATGGAGCGTGAGGAGAAAATAATCCATCGGTTTTTTTTCGAGCGCCGACAGGCTGCGTTCATAGGTTTCCTGATAGTTACCTTCCTGCCATAACTCAAGATAGTCCTTCCGTTCATTGCTCAGACGGCTTCTGTAGGCAATAAGTAAGGGCAGAGGAACAAGAAGAACAACCAGCACCGCCGTTAAATGTCCAAATTTTAGACGTATGTAACGAGACTTCTTGCCGATTGTAACATTTTCCAATAACATGCTTTCTTATAATACACTATTTTTACCATTTGAGTCAATTAAGAGGATCATAAAAAACGATGAACCATAAGCCGGGTTCTGTGTGCGGATTAGGGTGTTTGACACACCACAATCCGGCTGCCATCTATCTTGGGCAACCGTTACCGGCTGTCTCAATGCAGTCTACCTGCGGCTTGCCGGCGGGCGCCGGCTCAAGGGGCATGCCCATAAACGCCGCTGCTTGACTTTGCTCCTGATGAGGTTTTC
>JAITES010000263.1 GCA_031281925.1 Treponema sp.
CGGTCTGCCATCCGCGTATTACTATACAGTCCCGCTATGTCCCCGTTGCCGCAATTCCGCTTCATCATCGCCCTCTCCCTTCAATCTCGGCTTTCAGGAAAGGGAGGAGTGTACGATCGGAGGGGGCAAAATCAAGGCATTCAATTTCTTCAAGAGAGGCCCAACGCCATTCACTGTGTTCCCTCAGGCGGAAATTCCGGGAGAGGAGTTCTATGCGGTAGCCTTTGAGGGTGTGTGTTATGCCTCTATGCTCAAAGCTGCCGCTGCCCACAAAATGTCCGGCTTTGACGGGGACTGAAAACTCTTCGTCAAATTCCCTTACCAGGGCTTCTTCCTCGCTCTCTCCTTCCTCAACCTTGCCGCCGGGAAACTCCCATTTGCCGCCGAGATCACCTCCCTCAAGCCGCCGGGCTATAAAGACCCTGTTTCCCTCCAGGGCCAGGGCCGCCACGGAAATTCCGGTACCCATTAGAGCAAGGGTACCTGGGGGATGAGAAAATGGAGAACCGCGGAAACAAGGGCGGCAATGCCTATCCATTTTTTATTCTTATTGATGAAGTTCTCCAGCCCTTCCGTGTTCCCGGACTGGAGGGTTGAAGTCCGCTTATAGTATTCAAAAAGGAGGCTGAAGCCTGCGGCAAGGCCCGCAAGGGCAGGAAAAATATCCCCGATGACCGGAACTTCGCCCTGCACCGGCGAAAGGAGTTTCAGAATCCCTATCAGTGAGGTCAGGACTCCCAGCACCAGACGGAAGGTCTCGCTGCCCAGAGTAAGTTTTTGGCTGTCTTCTATGCTTTCCGCAGCGCTTGCCCTGTCGGTAGTGAGAAGAAAGCCTGCCGCTCCGTTACAGATAATTGACAGAAAATAAAACTGGATCATCCGTACTCCTTTCTTCTACAATACCCGATTTATTCGCTGCAATCAACGCTAAAATGTATTTTCCGTCTTCCGCCTTTCATCCGGAACAGGAGGATGTCGGCCTCAAAGGGCAGGGAAAAGGGGAAAGATTCTTCTTTTGCGGAACTAAAGTAGATCCTCTGGTTATAAACAGGCGGAACTGTTTCCCCCCGGCCGGCATCCTCCGCGGGAACCGAAAGGCCGCCCTCCCCTCCCGAAGGCAGGGGAAAGACGCTTAATTCCACCATGCCCTTATAGGCCCAGCGATTTTCCCTCAGTTCCTTGCGGAGCACGAGAAATGTTTCCCCGTTATGTCTGCGGCTCTCTACAGAAAGACGGTTCCCGCTGAGATACGGGGTATTCCCGAAATTACCGAAAGTTCCCATGGCAATGGCGATGAGGGAAAGAACCACGATCGACCAGAACAGAATCGCCAGGGGTTTTGTCGCGGTAAGAACCCTGAAAAACCCCTTCCTCTTTGGAGGGGCCTCGTAAAGTTCCCGCACCCGGGGGGGCGCTTTTTCGAGCCGCTTTTCCCGTGAATAGTAAAAAACCAGTTCTTCGTTTGCGGGCCGGTTTGTCAGTTCATAACCGGCATTGGGCCGCCTTCTTTTCCCTGTCTCATCCCCCATGTGTCCCTCCCGGGGGAAGCCTTTGCCCATGTGTGTTCACCCGGCGGAATGTCCCCGGCAGCCATGCCTCCCCGGCAAGGAGGGCGGCGGTTTCGGCAATATCCGAAGGATCCCCAAAACGCCGGGCCCTTGAAGGATGCCTTGAAGCTGCTATGAGCAATGCGGCTGCCGCGGCCGCGCAATCGTAGCCGGAAAAGGCACAGGCAGCAGGAACTTTGTCTCCGGCAGGAACCCTGTCTCCGGCCGTAGCGCTGGTTCCGACGGCAGAGAGCCGGCCTGCAATGCCCCCACAGAGCCCCGCCAGAAGGTCTCCGGAACCTCCGGCAGCCAGTACAGGGCTCATTCCGTCAATGACGGCTATACGGCCCCGGGGAGAGGCGATGTAGATGACATGCCCCTTTAGCACAATGGTAATGTTCCGGTCGCGGGCAAAAGTCTTGAGTATGGGGATTGGATCTTCGAGAATCTCATCCTTGGGAATGCCTGTGTATGCGGCAAATTCACCGGGATGGGGAGTCAAAACCGCATTCCCGTGGAAAGAGAGTCCCTTTGCCAGATGAATGGCATCCGCATCAATGATCAGGGGAGTGCCCTGCTCCTCCTCTTTCAGGAGGCTTTCCAGGTAGCTGCGGTGTTCATCCGTTTTTCCCCAGCCCGGCCCCAGCACAAAGGCATTGGGGTGGAAGCCTGACTCCCCTGCCGGCTCTCCTTCGGGGACAACGAGAAGCCCGGCGGGAAGCCGTGAAGCGAGAACCGCATAAACTTCCCTTGAAGTGACAAGCCTTATGAGTCCGGCGCCTGCCGCCTGAGCGCCCTTGCCCGCAATGAGAGCGGCGCCTGCCGCGCCCAGGGAACCGGCGTGAATCTCCACAAGTCCCCGTTCATGCTTGTAGGCTGTTTCCCTGACGGACGGAATACGGCTCCTGGCCTCTTTCCAGTCCAGCAGTTCCGCGTCCCCATGGCTTTCCATCAGCGGGGCCGGGAACACTTCCCCCACGGGTATGATTCTCCCCGCATAAGGCCGGGCCCGGCTCTTATAGAGGCAGAGCTTTGAGGGTTCAATGGCAAGGGTAATATCCGCCTGAATGACGGGAAGGCCGCTTTTCCATTGATCGCTCAAGCCCGAAGGAACATCTATCGAAACAAGAAGGCCCCGCTTTCCCAAAGAAGCGCGGGAAAGTATAAAATTATTGACATATTGAAGTAAATTCTCCGAATTTCCCTTGAGTGATCCCTTGATTCCCGTGCCGCTGATCCCGTCGATGATGATTTCCGCAGAGCGGATTAGCTCTCCGGCTTCCCTGTTTTCCCCGTTTTCATCCCAGAGATAAAACGCAAGGCCCATTTTTTTAAGGCAGCGGAACGCTTCGGCCCTGGGGCTTTCTTCATTCTCTTCGGGCAGGCGGCTGAATATCATGACCGGGTTTCCCGCGGCCGCCGGGCCTGAAGCCCCGGCCGCGTCTGCCGCGCTGCCGTAACGAAGGATCAGGGCGCGGAGCATTACCAGGGCATCGGCGGCATTGTTGCCGGAACCTGCCAGAGCCGCAATGCGGGGGAAGGGCCGGGAAGGATCAAAGAGGGCCGGCCCAGCGCAAAGGGCCGCGGGCGCCGCAGTACAGGCAGCTTCATTATACCCGCGGACTAAAGGCGCGCATGCTTCAACCAGTGCCCGGGCGCAGTTCCTACCCGCGGCCTCCACCAGGGAGAAACTGTTCATAAACCAGAGACTCTGGGCCTCCCGGTCAATGATTTGGGCTGATTCCCCGCGGACCAGAATACTCACTTCTCAACACTCCCCATCCGATCCGTGCGCCACCAGACAACTTTGACATTCCATTCATCCGCCAGAAGTGCAGAGAGTATGCCCTCCTGGGAAAGACTAAAGGCATTGAACTGCAGTTCATTACTGTTCACCTGGATAATACCCTGCCGCTGTTCGGAACCGGAATCGCTGCCGAGGATCAAAACCGAATAGCCTGCCTCCAGGGGAAGCAGGCAGAAGATCCGGCCGTTTCCGGCTACTCCCAGGAGAGAATAGATCATCCTCACGCTGTTCTTCTTCTCATTTTCCGTATACGAATACTCATAGAACGGTACTTCGATTGTGTCCAGCCAGGCGCCGTCTTCAACGTTCATGATCCATACCCTGGAAGAATCCGCTTCGTTTCCTGTATGCATGCTCGTGGATTCATCAAAGGTATACCGGTAGTAATCCACCTTGAGATAGAGTTTCCGGGAATCGGGCGCCGCTGCAATATTGTCTACAGAGGGGATAAGTTCAGGCCAGTCGGGAGGAAGGGGAACCATTTCGTTCTTCAACTGTACCAGGTAGAGCAAGGTACCGGAAGGACTGAACCAGTAGATATTCCAGCCTGTAGGAAGGCGGCAAACCACGGCCAGTTCATCATGAATGGAGGTGTAGAGCCCGGTGATCCGGGGAAAAGGACTCCCGCCGATACCTTCCTGTCCAAGGTACTCGATAAAACGCCCGTCTCCGTCAAAATGAAGAATGACACTGTCCAGCAAGGCCTTGCTTTCAACATCGACACTGTGCCTCTCGTAGGGCAGCCTGTCTTCGGAATAGATATGCTTCCGGGAATCCACCACGATCCGGCCCGGCATGTTGAGGGGATAGGGAAAGGCCCAGCGGGTTACCCGGCTTGAATCTTCGATATTGGCCCTCAGCGTCAGGGGGGGCGGGTTGGTTTCTTCATTATAGATCATGAAGAGCAGGTCTCCGTATGAATTGTAGCGGACAAGTTTCTGACCATTCCCGTCGGAAATATAGAAGAGGCCGTCCCTCATAAAGAGATCCAGACCCTGAATTCCCCGGTCTCCGTCAAGCTGATAGAGGGCTATCTGATCCTCCATGCGGCCTATATCCAGGGAAAAGAGATCTTCCCTGGTAACCTGAGCGGTTTTTTGCCGGGTACAGGAAACTACAAGTACCGGAAGAATGAAGAAGAGGACAGAAAATCTCATAAATTTACCTTAAGCGGGGCATCGCATAGAGTCAATATGGGATTAGTGTCTGTACAAAAAGCCGGTTTTTGCGGACTCTATTTGGGCTCCCCGAAAAGGCCGTCCCTGAACGCGCCGATGTAATCCATGCACATTTCGTCCCTGCCCAAAAGAGCCTCCGCTGCGTAGATAAGACCCAGCATATCCTTGTTGAGGGGATCGACAATGGCGCTGTCCATCCCCGCTCCCATGCAGAGGATGATGAAACTCCGGTTGATAAATTTACGCATGGGCAGGTTAAAGGAGATATTGCTGGCCCCGCTGGTAATATGAACCTCCGGAGATATTTCCCTCACCTTTTTGATGGTGGTGACAATCTTGGCGATCCCGTCTTCCGAAGAGGCAAGCATTTCCACCACAGGATCGACATAGAGGCGATCCGGAGAGATCTTGCAGGCCGCGGCTTTCTCCAGAATAGTATCGAAAATTTTAATACGTTTTTCCGCGGATACAGAAATCCCCTCATCATCACAGAGGAGGGTCACGCAGTTCCAGTCCGTATCGGCGATCAACGGGAACACCTGATCGATTTTGTTCTTTTCCAGAGACACGGAATTTATGAGTCCCGGTTTTTTACAGAGTGGAATTGCCTTTTCAAAGATCTTCGGATTGGGGCTGTCCACGGAAACAGGAGTATCCGTTACTTCCTGAACCAGGCCGATGAGCCATTTGAGAGTTTCATATTCAGCATCCGGCGAAACCGAGGCGCATACGTCGATAAAATTCGCGCCGGCCTCGGATTGTTTTTTTGCCAAATTACGAATGTAATCCTCATCTCTTTCCGCAATTGCCTTTGCCATATTCGGAATCGATCCGTTAATTTTTTCACCAATAATAATCATGGAAGCACCTCATCATTAGAATATTATCAGTATGATTAATCCTTTTATTTTTCCTGTCAATTAATATGGGAAAAATTGGCAATATAATCCTGATTTTCAGCTAATAAATCAAGGAATAAGCAGGATAGCAAAATATTGCTATATTTGGACAAAAAATACTGTAGCATACTTTTCCGATCTTCTCCATTTTAGACCTATTAGTATTAGACTTACAAACTGATTGGAGGCCTTGTCCCATGCGTCAGCACATTCAGAATAAAATCTACCATGTGGAGATTCTGCCGCCCAAACAGGCGACGGAAAAACTTGATGCGGATTTGAAACTTTTCACGGATAAGTACGAGAAGGTCCGGGAGAGCGGGAGATGCGCCTGCATCACCGACAATGCCATGGGCCTTTTGGCGTTCCAGGGGGCCGAATGTATCGAGGAACTGGGCCTTAAGGTAAACGGGGAACAGGTGATGATCCACCTGAACACCTTCCACACAAAGGAAAACCTCCACGAGATCCTCGACTCCTGCGGGAAGCTGGGGATTAAGTACCTCCTCGTGGTGTCAGGCGACGGCTCCGACCGGCTGCCCAAACTCCAACCTGCCGACCTGGGCGCCACCGAGGTGCAGTCGGTAACATCCGTGGAGCTTATGCGGTACATCAACCGGGAGTACCCCGGGGCCTTTACCATGGGTGTGGCCTTTAACCCCTATGAGCCGCCCGAGCACGAGTTTGAGAAACTCAAGCGGAAGTTCTCCGCCGGGGCCTCCTTTATCATCACCCAGCCGGTTATCGAGAAGAACGCCGTCATCGACGAGATGCTCGCAAAGTATCCCGATGTGCCGGTGATCATCGAGGCCTGGATGAGCAAGAAGCTCAGCCTTCTGTCCGACGCCGTGGGCTATACCATTCCCGAGGACACCCCCTTTGATCCCATTGAGTGCCTCAGGCAGATCCACGCCTGGTACCCTGCCTGCGGCGTGTACCTTTCGCTTTAGGGCTTCAAAACCCAGTATCCACTGATCTCCGAGACCTGGAAATAAGGAAGCAGCAATGAAGATAGTTGTTTGTATCAAACAGGTGCCAGGCACCACGGACGCCAAGATAGACCCGGAAACCAAACGCATCGTCCGGGAAGGTATCGCCGCAACTCTCAACCCCTTCGACACCTACGCCGTTGAAGAGGCTGTGCTCCTGCGCAGAAAATACGGCGGCGAAGTTATCGCCCTGTCCATGGGGCCCGAGCGGGCCTCCAATGTCATCCGGGAAGCCATTTCCGTGGGCGCGGACCGGGGGCTGCTCCTCTCCGACAGGGCCTTCGGCGGCTCGGATAATTGGGCTACAAGCTACATACTCTCCAAGGCCATCGAGAAAATCGGAGGCGTTGACCTGGTCCTCTGCGGAAGGCAGGCCATCGATGGCGACACCGCCCAGGTCGGCCCCGGCATCGCCGCCCACCTGGACTGGCAGC
>JAITES010000014.1 GCA_031281925.1 Treponema sp.
GTTTTTACGTTTCCGGCCTGAACGGGAACGGATAAACAAGGTGGTCTTTCTGGATGTGGACGATCAGGCCGTCGCCCATATCGGGGTGTTTCCCTGGCCCCGGTCGGTGATGGCCGGCGCTCTCCTCCTGCTCAAGGAATACGGCGCGGCCGCGGCTATATTCGATATTGAATATATCGACAAGAGTCCGACCCGGGTGGACGAAGTCTATCTTAAACAGGGGCTCCGCGCCGACTTCGCCCGGCATTTCGCCGAAATAAGCGGTACTATGGCGGATATCCTTTCCGCCCTCAGCGCGGGGTTCATTAAAGCCGCGGACGCTTCCGCCTATATCGACGATGTGGCGGAACTTGTCGCCGGTGAACGGGATCTGCTGTACCAGGACACCCTGGGGATCACAGGCGACAATGACCGTTACCTGGCCGAAGCTGCGGCTTTGTTCGGGAAAACCTGGGGCACCCTGAACCTCCAGGATGAGTACCCTCTTGAGGGTGAACAGGCGGAACGCCGGGCCTTTGCCGAACAGCGCTTTTCCTATCCGGTTGACGCGGCGGAGGGGGTTCCGGGCGGGGACTATACGGACATTCTCCCGCCCATCCCCGTTTTTATGGAGGCCCTGAGGGGAGCCGGATTTACCAATGTAGAAATTGACCGGGACGGCACCCGGCGGCGGATCTACCTGGTCAGGAAGGTAGGGGATCGGTGGTACGCCCAGCTTGCCTTCGCCCCCCTCCTGGAATACCTGGGGAACCCGGCCCTCGAACTGCGGCCCCGCCGCCTTGTCATGAGGGGGGCTCTGCTGCCCGGAGCCTCGGCTCCCGCCGATATATCCATTCCCCTGGACGGCCGGGGGGCCATGATGCTGGACTGGCCCCTCACAAGCTACCAGGACAGTTTTACCCATGTGTCCTTTGCCCGGTTTTCCTATCTGGAAGAATACTACGCCCATATAAAAGAGTACCTGGGCGCTCTTGGGGACAGCAGGGCCGTCTTCCCAGTTCTGGCCGAGGGGGCGGATACCATCCTGGCCCGGTTTGAGGAAGCCGAAGGGGCGCGACAGGCAGCGCTGGAAACGGCTTCCGATCGGGACTTTGAACGGTACCTCAGGCTCCGGGACGAGGGTTTCAGGTTGACCGGGGAATTGCTTGACGCTGCCGGGGAATACCTTGACTCCGAACTGGCACGGTATTCGGGTCTGCAGGACGATGAAGCCCTGAGGCAGGAGGCCGGATACTGCCTGACCCTGCTGGAATACCTTGAAACGGAACTGTGCGGCACCCTGGATACCAGGGCGTACCTGCAGGAGGCCCTGGAGGGGAAATTCTGCGTTATCGGCAGGGTTGATACGGGAACCACCGACATCGGGGTTAACCCCTTTCATGGCAAATATGTAAACGTGGGAACCCACGGGGTGGTGCTGGACACGATCCTGTCCCGTTCCTTTATCACCTTCCTGCCCCCGCTGTGGAGCGTGGTTCTGGCCTTTCTTCTGGTTCCAGCCCTAATCGCCGGCATACAGGGCTTCAAACCGGCCCTGAGGATGGGACTTGGTATATGCGGCGTGTTCCTGATCCTGGGCCTTTCCCTGATTCTTTTCATTGGTAAGGGATACTTCCTGAGCCCCCTGACGCCGGTTCTTGCCATGGCAGGCGCCCTGGTTATCAGGGAGACCGCCGCGTTCGTGGGGACGGAACGGGACAAGCAGTTTATCCGCAAGGCCTTTTCCACCTACCTTTCAGGCGAGGTAGTCCAGGAAATCCTAAACGATCCGGGTAAACTGGCTCTGGGGGGCGCGACCCGGCGCATGACCGCGATCTTTACCGACGTGCAGGGCTTTTCCACCATCTCGGAACGATTATCCGCCCAGTATGGTTCCCAGGGCGGCGCCGAGGCGCTGGTCCGGCTGCTCAACGATTACCTGTCGGCGATGAGCGACATTGTGCTGGAACAGCGGGGGACTATTGATAAATATGAGGGGGACGCCATCATCGCCTTTTTCGGCGCTCCCCTGGAACTGGAGGATCACGCCCTGAGGGCCTGCGCCTCGGCGCTTCTGATGAAGCGGATTGAAGGGGAACTGAATAAAACATACCGTGAAACCGGGTTAAGCCCCACGCCGCTGTATACCCGTATCGGCATAAATACCGGGGACATGGTGGTGGGGAACATGGGAACCCAAAAGAAGATGGACTATACCATCATGGGGAACGCGGTAAACCTTGCGTCCCGGCTTGAGGGGGTCAACAAACAGTACGGAACCTGGATCATGGCCTCGGAGGACACGATACGGGAAACCGGGGGAAAGCTGCTCAGCCGCCGTCTTGACCGGGTGCGGGTAGTGGGAATCAACGAACCGGTCAGGCTCCACGAGGTTCTTTCGTTTGCTGTAGACGCGCCTTCCCGCATGCTGCGGATGGTCGAGCTTTTTCATCAGGCCCTGGATACGTTTGAAAACCGGGACTGGGCGGCCGCGGAAACCGCGTTTCAGGCGGTACTGGACCATGCCCCCGAAGACGGCCCCGCGAAACTGTATCTGGAACGGTGCAGGCAGTACCGGAACAAAGCCCCTGAGCAGTGGGACGGGATAGTTAATCTGACCCAAAAGTGATAAAGGGGGGATGTTACCTTGTATCCTTCTTCTTGTTTATTCAGGATATAGAGGGTACAATAACGACATGAAAGCACTATTTTCTTACGCAAATGCATCAATTGTGGTGGTTTTTTTATTGGTTTCGCTGGTTTTAAGCGCCTGTTATACGATTCCGGACAGCAAGAAGTACCCCAATATGGTGGCCAATGTGGATCCTATCCCCACCGGTACCATTCAGGTACAAATTGATAAGCCATTCATGAACGGGCTCCAGAAACGGGATATTGAAACCGTGTTTGAACCCCGGGAGAATGCCGTTTACCTTCAGTTTACCTATCAAACGGTGTTCTACCGCCAGTATTGGTCTCAGGATGCCAGAGCCGCCTTTGTGGAAGCGGTAAAACTCTACAAGCAGGACTTTAATGACCGGGCGCTGGTCAAGCGGGGGAAGCAGCGGGCTTACGGCAAGATAAGGGGGAAGACGGTGTTTTCTTCCCTTCAAGTGTCCATCAGCGAGCGTTATACTTCAGAGCCGCAGATCGATCTGGGCTATGTTTTCAAGCGGGAGAGTCCCTATTTCCAGGTGCTCATGCTCAAGGCCAAGGCGAATGTTTCGACCAATGACAAGGCCTCTCTCTCCTCTCTTCGTATCCCATTGTATCTTACCATTTCCCAGGCGGAGGAGCTTGCCGCCATATTTGACCAGGGCTGGCTTATGGGGCTTCTCGGCGAGAAGGGTGATGACGGCATGTATCAGGTTGAGCGGGACGAGTACCAGGCCAGGGAAGAAGCCGGTTCAAAGGGCGGTTTTTCCGAATGGTTTGATAATCTTAAGGATTCCGCCGCCGGTACGATGGACAATTTAAGGGGCGGCAGATCCGGCCCCGCGGAGGGAGACAGTTATAACACCCCCGCTCCCGCGGCTTCCGGTCCTCCTCCGGAACCTGTACGGGACAGTATTCCGGAAACTCCGGCTGAACCGCAGCAGGATGTTCCGGAGCTTTCCCCATCCGGGCCTCCTCCTGCGGAAGAAAGTATCGAGTAACAGGGGGGTGGTTTCCCTACATGCCGTTTTTGTGCTATACTTATTTTAATGAGTGATGCTGTAGCAACGAAACCTGCTTTTGCTGTAGATCAGCGAGTCGTGTATCCCAGCCAGGGTGTCGGTAGGATTACCGCTATCAAGGAACGGGACTTCAAGAGCGAAAAGGTTCCCTATTACGTTATTTATATTGAGGTCACGGACATGACTATCATGGTTCCGGTGAATAACGCCGAAGGTCTGGGTATCCGTCCGATCGTTGACAGGGATATGGCCCAGGAGGCCCTGGATCTTATCGGGCAGGATTATGAGCCGATCCCTTCGGACTGGAAGCTTCGTTATCAGATGAATCTGGATCTCTTGAAGAAGGGGAGTGTAAAGGACATTGCGTCCATTGTCCGCTCCCTTTACCACCGGAGCAAGGTCAAAGAATTACCGATTCTGGAACGGAAGCTTTACGATTCCGCGCTTAAGCTTTTAGAGGATGAAGTGTCTTTTTCTCTCCACAAAACCCGGGAAGAAGTGGAAAATTTGATCTTTACCCGTCTGGAGTCAAAATAACGCCGAAAGGCCGCTTTGCCGCGGTCGTCTGTGCCGCCGGGCATTCGGTCAGAATGGGGGGCCGGAAAAAGGAGTATCTCCTTCTGCCCGGCAGCCGGCAAACGGTTCTTGGCGCATCGACAGCCGCCTTTGCCGCCCTCCCGGACTTTAGCCTTATTGCGATTACCGTTCCCCTCTCTCCCGATATGGGGGAAACGGCGGCCCGCCAGGCGCTTCCCAAGGAATTATTTTCCGAAGGCAAGCCCCTTCTTGCCTTTGTACCGGGAGGAAAAAACCGCCGCGCCTCGGTCTACCATGCCTTGAATCTTGTGGCCGCATATCCGGTGGAATATGTGCTTATTCATGACGGCGCACGGCCCTGGGTAAGTTCTTCCCTTATCAGAAGTGTTATGGAGGCCGTTCTTGTCCATGGGGCCGCCCTTCCGGTTCTTCCCCTGACCGATACCCCCAAAGAGCTTGACGGAAAAGGTTTTGTAAAGAGGCATCTGCAGCGTTCTCTGACCGGGCTCGCCCAAACCCCCCAGGGTTTCCGTTTCCCCGACATACTCGAAGCCCACAAAAAGGCTGCGGAAAAAGAAGCTGCCGAAGGCAGGGAGTATACTGATGATGCGGAAATATGGGCGGAATTTTGCGGCCCTGTTGCGGCGGTGCCCGGAGAAGCGGCCAACAAAAAAATAACCTTCCCGGAGGATCTGGCATGAACATGATACGGATAGGTATTGGAAAGGATCTGCACCGTCTGATCAAGGGGAGGCCCTTTTTGCTGGGCGGTGTGGAACTGCCTTCCGAAAGAGGGGAACTGGGCCACTCCGACGGGGATGTACTGGCTCATGCGGTAATCGATGCTGTTTTGGGCGCCGCAGGTCTGGGAGACATAGGGACTCTCTTTCCTTCTTCCGATCCCAGGTGGAAGGATGCCGATTCCATGGAATTGCTGCGTTCCGCCTGGGCTCTTGTCCGGGAGGCAGGCTACGCTCTCTCCAATCTGGACTGTACCGTTACCTGTGAAAAGCCGAAAATTCTTCCCTACCGGGATTTGATCCGTTCCTCCCTGGCCGCCGCGCTGGATGCGCCCCCGGAAGCTGTTTTTGTCAAAGGCAAGACCGCCGAAGGACTGGGCCCTGTAGGGGAAGGCAAGGCGGTGGAAGCCGAAGCCGTATGTCTGTTGAACGGAGGAACGCAATGCTGAACAGGGAATGGGATGCCGTCATCAAAAGCCTTGAAAAGTGGCGGGAAGGACTTGGGGACCCTTCGGTAACCATGGTGGCGGAACGCTACAGGCGGAGCCCATGGGCGGTGCTGGTATCCACCATCCTAAGCCTGCGAACCAAGGATGAAGTTACCCTTGCTTCTTCCAAACGGCTTCTGGAAAAGGCCCCGGATCCCAAAAGCCTCCGCTCTCTGGGCGAAGACGAGATAGCCCGCCTTTCATATCCTGCAGGTTTCTACCGGACCAAGGCCCGCAATCTGAAGGCGATTGCAGAACTCCTTCTGGAGCAATACGGCGATACGGTTCCCGCGGACATGGAAAAACTTTTGGCCCTTCCCGGAGTGGGACGGAAGACGGCAAATCTTGTACTGGTTGAAGCCTTTGGGCTTCCCGGTCTCTGTGTGGATACTCATGTTCACCGCATCAGCAACCGTGCCGGCTGGGTGGAAACCAAAACGCCTGAAGAAACGGAAATGGAACTGCGGCGGATTCTGCCGCAAAAATACTGGAAAGACATCAATCCCCTGCTCGTGCTTTACGGTCAGCAGCTCTGCCGCCCCCTGAGCCCCTTCTGTTCCGCCTGTGTAATAAAAAAACACTGCAGACAGGCCGGAGTAGGAAAAACACGGTAATTAATGTCTGTCCATAAAGTCGGTTACTTTATGGACAGACTCTAATTAGTGCCTGTTATAGTGTGGATACATATAGACCGGGGCACCGGCCTTGCCGAATAATATTTGCTATATTATACTTTAGTATATTACGATATACTAAATCGTGTTTTAGCAATTTATGGAGGCAGGCTATGTTTGTCGGAAGGGAACGGGAACTCAACAAACTTGAGGAGCTTTACCGGAGCGGAAAATTTGAATGTGCCGTCATCTATGGACGCCGCCGGGTGGGAAAAACGGCCCTGATCCGGGAATTTATCCGGAACAGGAAGGCCATATTTTTTACCGCAACAGAAACAAGCGGCCAGGGGAATCTTGAAAATTTCAGCCGGAGCATACATGAGTTTTTTTATCAGGGCGGCCCTGACGCGCCTCTCTACCGGAATTTTGAAGAGGTCCTGAAAATGGTTTGCGACCATGCGGCGCCGGAACGTCTTGTTCTGGTGATTGACGAATATCCCTATCTGGCAGCTTCTTACCGGGCTATTTCTTCAATTTTGCAAAAGATGATAGATCATCAATTCAGGGAAACAAAACTCATGCTGATCCTCTGCGGCTCTTCCATGTCCTTCATGGAAAACCAGGTGATGGGCTACAAGAGTCCCCTCTACGGCAGACGAACAGCGCAGTTCAAAATTGAGCCTTTGGGTTTTTTTGAATCCAAATCTTTTTTTACACGGTTTAAGATTGAAGATCTGGCTCTTGTTTACGGTATCACCTGGGGAGTACCCCAGTATCTGGAACTGGTCGATGAAAAAAAGTCTGCAGGCGAAAACATACGGGCCATGTTTCTCGATCCAAAGTCCTATCTTTTTGAAGAACCGTCGAATCTTTTAAAGCAGGAAGTACGGGAACCGGCAATGTACAATGCCATTATCAGGACCATCGCCATGGGAAGCACAAAACTCACTGAAATCGCCGACAAGGCCGGCATTGAGACGGCCCTCTCGGTAATCTATCTGCGCAATCTCTGTTCCCTGGGCATCGTTAAAAAGGAGGAGCCTGTTACCGGGGATTCCCGGAGAAAAACTATATACCGCATTGGGGACAGCATGTACCGTTTCTGGTACCGTTTTGTTCCGCCTCTGGTGGATCTGATCATGAATGACGCTGCCACAGAAGCCTGGAAATGGATAGAGCCGGAACTCCCCGCCTTTATGGGGCATGTGTTTGAAGATATTTCAAAGGAATGGCTCTGGAGGGAAAACACTTGTGGAAGACTGCCCTTCGTTTTTTCTTCCGCCGGCCGATGGTGGGGTCATGACAATGTGCGGAAGGAAGAAGTGGAAATAGATATTCTCGGCTTTTCCCCGGATAGAGAGGAGGCAATTTTTGGGGAATGTAAATGGACCAACAGTCTTGTCGATGCGCCGGTTCTGGAAACCCTCTCGGCACGGGCAAATCTTTTTCGGTATAGAAACAAATATCTCTATCTTTTTGCAAAACGGGGATTTACCGCAGGCTGTAAAAAGGCCGCCGGAAGACTCAATGCCCGCCTTATCACCTTTGCGGAGATGAACAGCGGGCTTTAGTTTGGGTATGCTTCATTTCGCCATTGCCACGCCGGGCAGAGGTCTGTAGGACTTGAAGGAAAGGTATCTGAATGGATGTATATCCAGGGGATTGGGAAACCAGCCGTCAATTTCATCCAGATCGATGATGTTTATGGCGGGGCTGTAGGATATGGGAAGCACGGAGCCCCTGTCCAGAAGCAGCTTTTCCGCGGAGGCAAGGGTTTCCAGACGCTTCTCTCCCTCTTCGGCCATGGAACGCTCCATGAGTTCCTCATAGTCGGTATCGTTTAGGCAGGCATCGTTCAGGTTGGAGTCCCGCCGCCACATCTGCAGGAAGGTGTAGGGATCTGCAAAGTCGCCTATCCAGGTGGAGGAACCGATCTCATAGTTCCCGCTTTTCAGGGACTGCCAGTACTGCGCGTAGGGAATTACCTCTACCCGGACGGGGACTCCCAGTTGTTCTTTCCAGGTCTGGGCCATAAGGCCTCCAATCCGGGCGGCCTCCTGGGAAGGGGTAAGGCGTATCACCAGTTCCGGAAGACCCTTGCCTTCGGAATAGCCCGCATCGGAGAGGAGCTTCCTGCTTTCTTCCAGATTGGCTTCGGTGATGCCCTCCAGCTTGGGGTAACCGGGCAGGGGGAAGATTAAGGTTTCCGCAGGGAGCCAGGAACCTTCACGGATCTCCATCCAGGGGAGGGCCACAGCCAGGGCCCGGCGTATGCGGTGATCATCCCAGGGTTTGCGGGCCTGACGGAAGAAATAGTAGTGGGTGGCAAACATGGGATTTACCCTGATGCCGCTCCGGTCGGTAAGTGTCTCCAGATCTACGTCCCCGCTCACCCAGCGGGCCTCGCCGGAATTCCAGAGGATCGAAGCTTCTTCGCCGGTTTCGGTAAAGCGGATACGGATACGGTTAAGGGCTACCCGCCGGGCATCCCAGTAATGCGGATTCTTTTCAAAAACAAGTTCCGTATCATCCAGTTTTTCTACCTTGAAGGGGCCGTTTGAAAGAGGGGCTTCGGAAAGCCAGTTATCCCTGTTTATCATGGAAGGATGAATGGGACTGAACGAATGATGGCAGAGCATGCTGGAGAAAAAGGAAGCCGGAGAATTGAGACGGACTACCAGGGTATTGTCATCCGGAGTCTCTATACCCACTTTTTCAGGATCCGTTAAAAATCCGGTACGGTAATCTTTGGCGCCTTCGATAATGTCAAAGAGGGAAGAATAGGGGGATTCCCGGGCCGGTTCCAGCAGGGAAAGCCAGGCATTACGAAAATCCTGAGCCCTGAGCGGATCCCCGTTCCAGTAGCGGGAATCTTTACGGATACTGAATGTCCACCGCTTCTTGTCTTCCGAAAGTTCCCATTTTTCCGCGGCCGCGGGTACCGGCTCCATGGTAAGGGGATGGTATGAAAAAAGACCCTCATAGAGACCCGTAAAAAGCTGGGCTTCGCCCGCAAGGTAGGATTTCCTGAAATCCAGTTCCAGTTCTCCCTTGCTGAAGACTACGGTAAGTTCATCCCGGACAGTGGAACGGGGCCGGGTTTCCGCATAGCCGGGGCTTTCGGGAGGGGAACCTTCGCCCTTCGGGCCCGGTTGAGGAACAGGAGGGAAAGCTTCGCCTCCGTTTGGTCCCGGCTCCCCGGCCGGGCTTCCGCGTTCTTCCGGTATCTGTTTGGAGAGAGGCTCAGGGCTGTTTTTACAGCCTGCAGCAACGAGAAAAACGAAGATTAGGGCCAAAAACTTTGCTTTGGACAGCGCTGAAGGCGAGGACTCAAACAGCCCCGGGACATGAAACATATCAGGCTCCTGTATTGATGCCGAGTTTTTTCATTTGTTCCAGCTCTTCTATCTGAGCGCTGTATTCGTGCCTGAGCTGATTGGCCCGGAGTATAGCATTTTTAATTGTAGCCAGTTCCGGCTTGATTCCTTTTATCTTATCCCGGTCTTCCTTGACAACTTCCGCTTTGAAAAAGTCATCCAAAGCATTGAGTGTCTTGTGCAAACCCTGCACTTCCCGGATCATCCGTTCCAGAAACCCGACAAGCTGTGCTTCCGTCATGCTGTCAATCTTGGAATTGCCGCCCCCCCTGACGCCTCCCGCATTGGCAAGGACTCTGCATTTCCGTTCCATTTCGGTACGGAAGAGATGGTAGTCGATATTTTCTTTTACTATGTTTCCCCGGGCGGGATCCTGGTAGGAAAGTTCATAGATTACCGTATCGGGTTCCTTGTGTATCATCTGAGCCATGATATCTTTTACTTTTTCCCAGAAACTTTTTTTGCGGTTGGCGAGGATGGATACGTTTTCATCCATCTTCATTCCCGCTTCGCTCAGACCCGAATAGGCGCTGCCTATAGCCTGGAGTCCGTCGACAAGTATGATTCTGAAGGACACCTGTTTTTTTTCTGCCTTGGGCTTGTTCTCCACTACGGCAAGGCTTTTAAGAATTTTCTCCCGGAGCGCAGGACCTTCTTTGCTGTAATCTTCCTTGATGACCTCTTCGGCAAGGTCGGGGTAGAAGGGACTGCCCGCGTTTCCCGCAGCCCAGCGTTTTTTGATTGCCATGAGGTTTGCGTCGGAAGCAGGCATGCCGCTTATCACATCCCGGAGAGAGAGTTTCCAGGCTTCCCGGTTATAGTCGGTAAGAACCTTGAGGCAGCCGATGGCGGTACCTGTTGTCCGGGAAAGGTTGGTGAGGGATTCGCCTATAACCCGGAGGGCCAGGGGATCGATGCCTATTTTTACCTGCAATGTCATCTCCGCCACAGCCTTGGTGGTGTATGAGGTACTGTCCGGGCTCAGGGCAACCCAGTCTATGTATTTAATCAGACCGAGAATGCGCTTGATCCGGTCAAGATTGAGGAATTCCACTCCGAACTGATAGAAATTTACCAGAAAGTCAAGCTGGCTGTCGTAGTTTGAGAGCCGCAGACTGAGCTGATCCAGCTTTTCATTTTCCGTAAAGCCGCTGCTTTCCGGTACTTCCAGTTCGCTTATTTTGTTTTCGTGTTTGTAGGGATCTTCGTGAATGAGGCCCTTCTTGAGGTACATGGCGTAGAGGGAGGAGAAAGAAGACTGAAAGGTCCGCAGTTCGTCCTTGAGTTTCCCCAATTCGGATTTTTCAAGCCATTCGGCCCGTGCACTGAGTGCATCCTGCAGAGACTTTAGATAATCATTGTTTCCATCCATTTTTTTCATTATATAGGAAAATGAAAGTTTTTACAATCATACGGTAATAGCCGTTTTCATTGAAGCAAAACGGGACTTCCGCACCATATATAGGGTATGAAATCAACATTTATACCGGCGGTTTTTGCCGCAGTGCTTGCGCTGACACGATGCGGAGGAGTACTGGATCAGCAGTGGAGGCTTTCCTTTCCGGAGAGTCCCGAATCCTGGTCGATTTTGCCGGGGGAACCGTCCTGGCATATCGAATGGCTGGGGCCGGATGGCGCCTGGGCGCAGACGGAAAAGAGGCCGGGGGAGGATCCGGCCCTTGATTTACCTGAAACCTGGTCTGCGCCGGTAATCGCCTGGCCATATATACCGGGGACTCCCCTGCAGAGGGGAAGTCTCAAGCCCGCGGGCGCCATCCATCCCTATGATGTACAGGGAGGGCATCTGCAGCTGAGCTGGCAGGGCGGGGTAGAGGCTGTCCTATACCGGGAAATGTCCCGTCAGGAACGGGGAGACACGTACCGGGGCCCGCAATATTTTGACTGGCCGCGTTTCCGCAGTCTTTTTGCCGAACCGGATACCGAAGGAGGGCTTGAGGATACGCTTCTTGATCAGGCGATCCGCTCAGACCCATGGGATGCGGACTGGAAAAGCGCTGCGGAAAAGATAGTGAAATCCGGCTTCGACAGGCGGCGGATCAAGCTGAAAGAGAAAAAGGAAATTGCCGTTCCGGCCCCCATAGGCCCCTGGTTTTCCGTTTCCCCTTTTGCTCCCGAACTGGCCTTTGGTAAAGGTGATGTTCCGGTTTTCCCGCTTGGAAAGGAGATTGATATATGGTTTTCCGTGGAGGGCATTCTCAAGGCCGATGAGGAAAGCTGGATATTCCTGCCCTGGTAAACGGAGTTGTTTAGAAACTGAGTTTCTGAACAACTCTAATCTTCGTTACGCTTGTCCGATAATAGAAGTATGCCGCATCTCTTCGCCTTTGTGTTCTGCGTCCTCTTCCTCGGCTGTTCCGGCGGGAAAAACAGTGAGATGCCTCCAGAAGATTCAAGTCGGGACACCCTTCATCCTGATTATATTATCGAGGCCGGAAAGTATCCTCTCTGGTTTGAATTTTCCGGCGAAGGGCTTATGGCCATTCCTTCACCCGCAGAGGCTTCCCTGACACCTTTTAAGCCCTGGCCCCTGGCCCGCCATGTCCGGGCTGTCCTGAAACACGGCGGGGAGCTGACGATGGTTATTAACCGGGAAGGGTTTATTGTTGCCTCTCCGGCGCCAGACTTGAGCCCGGAACTCTTACAGGCGGCGGGCCCTCTGTCTAAACCCGCGGAGGCCCTTGCCCTCTACCTCTGCGTGGATCCTGCGTTCTGGGGCTCCTACACGACAGCGGCGGCCTTTATGTATCAGGGAAGCCCCGCGGCCCTGCTCTACCGGGATGATTTTTTTGCCGAAAACACCGTTCCTGCCCCCCGGCCGCGTGTATGGACGCCGGATATTGTTTCTCACCGTCCCGTCCCCCTCTCTGTCCCCGCGCTGGATGCCCTGTCTCCTTCCGAAGGCTGGGACATTGACGCCATGAGCCGGGGGGACGACGGCTACTGGTACTTCAGGGCGGTGAGGAAAAGCGCTCCCCAGCCCCTGATTCAGTTTTACAGATCAAAAGATCTGGAGACCGAAGCGGAGACTTCATCCCAGGCTGAGTTCCAAAATTCCTTTACACATGAAGCCGAAAGCGCCCCTGATCCCGCTTTGCCGCCTCTCCCAGCCGGCTTTGTCTATACGGCAAAAGGCTTGAGCGGAGGAGTGGTGGTGGCAGCCTGGGAAGAACAGGAAGGTTTCAACATCGGAGCCGCCGGCCTGATGCTGGTGCTGCCTGAACGGTGACGATAGAAATTTTTTAACCGCAAATAAGTAAAGAAGAAAAAGGGGCCATTTCCTGCCCCAGTCTTTTGACAACACAAACTATTTTACAGGCTCCAACCGGCAGATGTTCGCTATTATTGGGTAAGAGTTTCAATATCCAGCCCGGTAACCTGGGCAATCTGTTCAAGGGGCAAGCCTATGTTTATAAGTTCTTTGGCTACTTCACGCTTGCCCTCCGCCTTGTATTTGGCCTCCCATTTGGATTCCCATTTAGCGAGAAGCCCCGTCCTCTCAAGTACCTGTTCCAGTGTCACATCACTCATCCGTATCCCCTCGACATTGAGCCTGTTGTCCAGATTCCTCAGCCACAGGTTCTCCCCTTCGGATAACTCCCGGCTGTCAATAATCTGTATGGGGATGATGTCTCCTGTCACAGTATAGATCCCCTTACTCCGTTCTTCAACCTCGGATACGGGCAGGGCTTCCGCCCCTTCAGCGTTTATCCATGGGAATGTAGTCGATATGCCCGGTAACCGATTTGTAGGCCGGCCGGATGATCTTCCCCGCGTTGGCGATTTCTTCAAGCCGGTGGGCGCACCAGCCGGAAATCCGGGCCACGGCAAAGAGCGGGGTAAAAAGTTCCCCGGGCAGGTTGAGCATGCTGTACACAAAGCCGGAATAGAAATCCACATTGGCGCTTACACCCTTGTAAATCTTGCGCATTGTACCGATTACCCGGGGGGCAATACTCTCTACCTTTGAGTAAAGCCGGTATTCATCCATTCTGCCCTTTTCCTCAGCCAGCTGCTCAACAAATCCCCTGAATATCAGCGCCCGGGGATCCGAGAGGCTGTACACCGCATGGCCCATGCCATACACAAGACCGGATTTATCGAAAGCCTCCTTTTTGAGGATCCTGGCGATATACGCGGCAATCGCATCGTCATCACCCCAGTCCCTAATCTTTTCCTTCATATCCTGGAACATCTGCACCACCTTGATGTTTGCGCCTCCGTGTTTGGGCCCCTTGAGGGAAGCCAGGGAGGCCACCACCGAGGAATATGTATCTGTTCCCGAAGAAGTAACCACATGCATCGTAAAGGTTGAATTGTTTCCCCCGCCGTGTTCCGCATGAAGCACCAGAGCCAGGTCGAGAACCTTCGCCTCAAAATCCGTGTAGCTGCTGTCGGGGCGGAGCATGTAGAGGATATTCTCCGCGGTGGAAAGCTCAGGCTGAGCGGGATGGATCACGAGACTCTGGTTGTTGTGGTAATGGGCATAGGACTGGTAACCATAGACCGCCAGAAGGGGAAACTGGGCGATAAGCTGAATGGACTGGCGGATGATGTTCGCAATGGAGATATCTTCCGCGTTGTTGTCGTAGTAATAGAGAGTCAGTACGCTTTTTGCCAGAGAATTCATCATGTCCTTGCTGGGAGCATTCATGATCGTGTCCCGGACAAAGGCCTCTGGCAGGGTGGCATAACGGGAAAGGAGACTGCGGAACCTGAGGAATTCCTTCTTTTTGGGAAGATGCCCAAAGAGGAGAAGGAAGACAATTTCCTCGTACCCGAAGCGGTTTTCTCCGGTAAAACCCTTTACCAGACTTTCAATATTGATCCCCCGGTAGTAAAGCTTGCCTTCACAGGGCACAAGATCGTTATCTTCGATGATGTAAGACACAATCTCCGATATTTCGGTAAGCCCAGCCAGAACCCCCTTGCCGCTCTTGTCCCGCAGCCCCCGTTTTACCTCGTATTTTGCATAGAGATCATTGTCTATGACCGCAGACTTCAATGCCTTTTTGGCATACTCACAGACAAGTTTTTTTTCCTGTTTTTCGGTAATTACCATTGATACTCCCTGTTACTAAAAAAAAGCCCGGAGCCGCAGCCCCGGGCTTTCAATCCTTACGATTTCAGCTGAAACCGCTTAGAAAGGCCGGTCGGCTAAATACTTGTACTCCTTCCAGACACGCTCCACCTGGGCCTTTGCCTTGGCAAGGAGGGCATCCGCCCGGTCGGGGCTGGCGGCCTTGAGGCTCTTGAAACGGACTTCCTTGTACATGAAGTCTTCAAGGGCCGTGGTGGCTTCCTTGCTGTCAAGCTGGAAGGGATTCTTCCCCTGGCTCTTGAGTCTGGGATCGTAGCGGTACAGGGGCCACAGTCCGCTGGTAACCGCCGCCTTCTGCTGATCCATACCGTGCATCATGTCGATACCGTGGTTGATACAGTGGCTGTAGGCGATGATGATGGAAGGCCCGTCGTAGCTTTCGGCCTCACGGAAGGCCTTTATCACCTGGGACATATTTGCACCCATGGAGATCTTTCCCACATACACATAGCCGTAGCTCATTGCCATGGCGCCCAGATCCTTCTTTACAATGTCCTTTCCGCCCGCGGCGAATTTGGCGATGGCCCCCACCGGGGTGGCCTTGCTCATCTGGCCTCCGGTATTGGAGTAGACTTCGGTGTCCATACAGAGGACGTTCACGTTCCGGCCCGAAGCCAGTACGTGGTCAAGGCCGCCGTAGCCGATGTCGTAACCCCAGCCGTCGCCGCCGAGAATCCACACGGAACGTTTAATAAAGTGATCCGCCAGGGAGAGGAGCATCTTTGCGACGGGCTTGCCTTCAGTCTTCAGGGCCTTCTTGAGTTCGTCTACGTTTTTCCGCTGTTCCTCAATGGCCGCGTCATCCTCCTGGGTATTGGCAAGGAGCTTGTCGAGGAGGGAAGCCTGAATGCCTTCGGCCTTGGCCTGGACAGCCAGTTCCCGGACATGTTCGGCGAGTTTGTCGCTGGTAAGCCTCATCCCCATGCCGAATTCCGCGGCATCCTCAAAGAGGCTGTTTGACCATGTTGGCCCGCGGCCGTCGGCGCGCTGGCAGTAGGGGGTAGTGGGGAGATTTCCGCCGTAAATCGAAGAACAGCCGGTTGCATTGGCAATTACCGCCCGGTCGCCGAAGAGCTGGGAGAGCAGCTTGACATACGGCGTCTCTCCGCAGCCCGCACAGGCGCCCGAGAACTCGAAGAGAGGCCGCTTGAGGGCCAGACCCTTGGGTGTTCCCAGGTTGATTTCCGAAGCGGGGGCTTCCGGCAGAGTCATAAAGTAATCCCAGAGGGGCGCCTGTTCTTCCCGGTACTCAATGCTGTTGTTTACCCAGTTGAGTGCCTTGCGTTCGGGATTTTCCTTGGACTTGGCGGGGCACTGGTTGATACACACGCCGCACTGCATGCAGTCTTCCGAGGAAATCTGCAGGGTGATCTTTTTTCCCGCTTCCGCCTTTGGTTTGATTTCGGCGCATTTGAAGCCTTTGGGCGCCTTTGATGCGTCTGCATCGCTTAAAGTCTTCATCCGCATGACCGCATGGGGGCATACAACGGTACACTGACCGCACTGTATGCAGATATTTGCATCCCATTCGGGGACTTTTTCGGCAATGGCCCGCTTCTCGTACTGGGTAGTGGCGGTGGGGAAGGTTCCGTCTTCGGGAATCTTCGATACGGGGAGCTTGTCTCCCTCCTGAATCGTCATGGTTCCCAGCACTTCCTGAATCCAGGGATCCTTTGCGCCTGCCATGGCCTTCTTCATGTGGATATCCCCCTCGACGGAGGAGGGGTATTTTACTTCCTGAACCGCGGACAGGGCAAGTTCGATGGTTGCGTTGTTCTTCTGCACCACATCGGCGCCCTTCTTACCGTAGGACTTTTCGATGAATTTCTTCATGTACGTTACCGCTTCCGCCTCGGGGAGCACCCCGGAGATCTTGAAGTATGCGGCCTGCATGACTACGTTGATTCTCGTGCCCATGCCGGCCTTTCCGGCAATTTCAAAGGCGTCGATCACAAAGAATTTGAGCTTCTTGTCGATGATCCGCTTCTGGGCTTCCACGGGAAGATACTTCCACACTTCGGAAGCCCCGTAGGGACTGTTGAGCAGGAAGGTAGCGCCATCCTTGCAGTTTGCCAGCATGTCGTAGGTTTCCATATAGGTGAACTTGTGACAGGCCAGGAAGTCCGCCTTGGTGATAAGATAGGGCCGCCGAATCGACTTCTTGCCGAAACGGAGATGGGAAACGGTAAAACCGCCTGACTTCTTGGAGTCGTAGGAGAAGTAAGCCTGGGCATTGAGTTCCGGTTTGGCATCCCCGATTATCTTGATCGAGTTTTTGTTGGCGCCGACCGTGCCGTCGGAACCGAGACCGTAGAACATCGCTTCGTTCATTCCCTCTTCGGGGATCACAAAGTGTTCGTCGTAGTCGAGGCTCTTGCCCTGTACATCATCCTTGATGCCGACTATGAAGTTGGCAATCTTCTTGCCGCTGAGGTTGTCGAATACGGCCTTTACCATGCCGGGGGTGAATTCTTTGGAACCCAGACCGTAGCGGCCGCCCAGTATGACGGGGTAGCTCTTGAAGTGGGTGTCTCCGGCGCTCATCACTTCCCCGATGGCGGTGCGCACATCTTCGTAGAGAGGCTCACCCAGGGAACCGGGTTCCTTGGTGCGGTCGAGAACCGCAATGGCTTTAACCGTTTGGGGCAGGGATTTTACAAAAATGTCCGCGTTAAAGGGCCGGTAGAGCCGTACCTTGAGGAGACCCACCTTCTCTCCCTTGTCCTGGAGGAATTCAACGGTTTCTTCGCAGGTTTCCGCGCCGGAACCCATGATGATGATAACCTTTTCCGCATCCGGAGCGCCGAAGTAGTCAAAGAGATGATAGGCCCTGCCGGTGAGTTTGGCATATTTATCCATTTCCGCCTGAACGATGCCCGGAACCAGATCGTAGTACTTGTTTACGCCTTCCCGGCCCTGGAAATAGGTATCCGGGTTCTGAGCGGTGCCGCGGAGAGAAGGTTTTTCGGGACTAAGGCCCCTTGCACGGTGCGCCCGCACCAGATCATCGTCGATCATAAGTTTCATTGTATCGTAGGGAACTTCTTCAACCTTCTGCAGTTCATGGCTGGTGCGGAAACCGTCAAAGAAATGGAGGAAAGGTATCCTGGAACGGAGCGTGGCGGCATGACTTATCACCGCAAGATCCATCACTTCCTGGATACTGTTACTGGCAACCATGGCCCAGCCGGTCTGGCGGCAGGCCATAACGTCCTGATGGTCGCCGAAAATCGAGAGGGAACTCGTTGCAAGTGCCCGCGCCGCTATATGAAACACCGTAGAGGTTAGTTCTCCGGCAATCTTGTACATGTTGGGGATCATGAGGAGGAGACCCTGGGAAGCGGTAAAGGTCGTGGAAAGCGCCCCGGTAGTCAGGGCTCCGTGAACCGCTCCGGCGGCTCCCGCTTCGGACTGCATCTCTACAACCTGGGGAATAGTCCCCCACAGATTCTTCCGGCCCTGGGCCGAATACTCGTCCGAGAGTTCTCCCATTGGGCTGGACGGCGTAATCGGATAAATTGCGATTACCTCGCTTAACGCATGGGCTACATAAGCCGCTGCGGTGTTACCATCAATCATGACCATGTTCTTGTCTGCCATTTTTTTCCTCAAAATTAGGTAGGATTTACAACCGGAACGGCCGCTGAGCCGCAGGTTACCATCATTCTAGTCCGAAACTGCGGATTATTCAATAGACTCGTCCCGAAAAGCCCCGGGTTTTGGGACAAGTTCTCTTTTATTGAAGATTATCCGGCGTATAGCCCCTCTCCGATGCGGAACTTTGCATGTAAAGAACCAGGGCAGAGCCGATAAGCGCATGGATATAGGGAGGAGAGCCGATTTTGTGGAACACATCCTGGGCACTGACGCTTTCCACCTTTACAAATTCATCATCATCCAGATCCTGTTCCCCGTTTTTTTCCGGGTTTTTGGCGACAAAGAAGTGTATCTTGTTGGACATGATAGCCGGATTCGGGTTAAATTCCCCGATTTTCTGAAGATCCGCTGCCATGTAGCCTGTTTCTTCCAGAAGTTCCCGCTTTGCTCCTTCGGCCGGGTCTTCCCCCGGTTCCAGCACCCCGCCGGGAAATTCGAGGCTCAAGTCCCGTGCGCCGTGACGCCATTGCCGCACCATGACAAATCGTCTCCCCCGGGGCGTATCCAGCACGGGGATTACCATGACCCAGTCCGGGGCATTCATCACCGTAAAGGTTTTTGATTCCTTATCCGGGGAAAGGCTAAAGACTTCATCTATAGAAAATACTGGGCAGCGGAAAATTTCCCTGCTCCTTTCTTCGGTCCAGACAAGCTTTTTATATTCGGTTTCCATTTCGATTTCCATTATTGTAAGATACTTATATTTCCGGTTTTAGTAAACCAAAGCCCATGACAAGTCCGGGCGATTCGTATTGAGATGCCTAAAAAACGTGCGTAAAAAACGAACCATGGCCGATTTTGACAATTCGCCGGGAAGCGGTTACTATTTGAAATGTCACATGCAACGTTTTTCATTTTAAGGAGGCCCTTATGGCAATCGTTACTATTTCCCGTGAACTGGCCGCTTTGGGAGACGAAACCGCCCATGAGCTGGCAAAAATATTGAACTATCGTTTTATTGACAAGAATGCTCTTGAGGAGCGGATCAAGGGATACGGGGTAGAAAGTCATAAATTCGAAAAATATGACGAAAAGAAGCCGTCTTTCTGGGCCTCTCTTTCCCAGGACAGGGACGATTATCTTCACTACCTTAAAACCGCGGTTCTCGCCGAAGCCGGCGAAGGTAATTGTGTCTTTATAGGCCGCGGCGCCAACGCCATGCTGAAGAATGTCCCCGGCGTGCTTTCGGTTTTCCTGGTTGCCCCCGCGGATATCCGCGTTGAACGGGTAAAGAGTTACTTCCACTGCGATGACAGGCGCGGGCGGCAGATTGTTGAACAGAGCGATCACGACCGTACGGGTTTCCACCGGTATTTTTTTGATACGGACTGGAAAGATCCGGGGAACTACCATCTTTCGCTCAATACAGGCCATCTGCATCCTGCGGTCTGCGCCGAGATCATAAAGCATCTTTGGGAACAAAGCATAAACGAAGAGACTGAGGCCCGGAGCGGGGCCCGCATCAGGGAGCTTATCCTCGGGCAGCTGGTAAAGCATCACATCCTCTATGAGAAAGAGATCCCGGTTCATTTTCTGGAAAGCTCCGTATCCCCGGGGAAGGTTCTTATCTATGGCGTTGCCAATTCCCAGTCTCTGGTGGAAGCCGCCCTGGCAGCTGCACGGGAGGTTCCCGGTGTGCAGAACGTACAGTCCGAAATTCAGGTAGTGCAGGAATACAATATTATGCCTTAACAGACGGTGTTTTCTTATAGTATAATAGCGCCATGTGTCTGGCTGATTCCTTACAAAAACTTCATACGATAGACCGGGAATGCAGGTACCTCGAAAGGTCGGCGGCATTGCTTCAGTGGGATCAGGAGACCTATCTTCCCCCCCTGGGAGTGGA
This sequence comes from Treponema sp., assembly GCA_031281925.1. GTDB lineage: Bacteria > Spirochaetota > Spirochaetia > Treponematales > Breznakiellaceae > JAIRNJ01. The sequence continues at coordinate 20,035 of JAITES010000014.1, forward strand.
AGAACGTTCCGCACAGCTGGCTTATCTGGAAGGCCTGCATCACGAAAGACTCACCGGTCCGGAAACCGGGGAGACACTGGCAGCCCTGGGTTCGGACAGCGCCAATCCTTCGGGGGATGAACGGCTCCCCGGTACGGAACGGGATTTTATCCGCCTCATGCGCCGGATCTACGATAAATCGGTAAAGCTTCCCCCGGATTTTGTACGAGCCGAAGCCGCTGCAGGGGCCTTATCTCAGGCGGCCTGGGTTTCCGCCCGCAGGAACAATGACTTTAAGGCCTTTCTTCCCCATCTGGAGGCCATGATCGATTTTGCCCGGAAAAAGGCCCTTTACTGGGGATTTGAAGGAAATACAGCCTACGACGGCTTGTTGGATATCTATGAACCTGCCATGACGGCGGAGAAGGCGGATGCCCTTTTCGGCTCCCTTCAGGAAGGCCTCTCTTCGCTTCTGGAGAAGATCCGTTCCCGTCCCGGGCCGGACTTTTCGTTTCCGGAAACCGCTTACGATCCGGAAACACAGGCTCGTTTCAGCCGGGAATTGCTGGATTATCTGGGCTTCGATCGCAGACGGGGAAGACTGGATGTCAGTGCTCATCCATTTACCACTACTCTCGGCGCTCATGATGTCCGCATAACCACCCGGTATTTTCCCGATAACCCCCTGTCCGGTATCTTTTCCGTGATCCATGAAGCGGGGCATGCTTTCTATGAGCTGGGCCTGCCGCCGGAACTGCAGAACAGCGCCCTGGCAGAAGGGGCTTCCATGGCGATTCATGAATCCCAGTCCCGTTTCTGGGAGAATGTCATCGGCCGGAGCCGGGCTTTTTTGAAGGGAATCTTCCCGGTTTTACAGCGTTATTTCCCCGATCGGCTCGGAGGCATTGACGATGAGCGTTTTTACGCCGCGGTTAACCGTGTACGGCCTTCGCTTATCAGGGTTGATGCGGATGAAGTCTCCTATGCCCTGCATATCATCCTTCGTTTTCAGCTTGAAAAACAGCTTATCTCCGGCGAATGTGATCCCGCTTCCCTGCCCGGATTGTGGCGGGAGTATTCTCTCCGTTATCTGGGATGCGCTTCGGAAACCGATGCCGATGGGGTACTGCAGGATGTACACTGGTCAATGGGATCCTTCGGCTATTTCCCCAGTTATGCCCTGGGTAACCTCTACGCTTTACAGATAGGCAAAAAGTTAAGGCAGGATGTACCGGATTTTGAAGAGTTGATCTCTTCGGGCCGCTTCGATGAGATTCGGAATTGGCTCGGGAAAACCGTGTACTGCTGGGGCAGAAGGCTTGACCCGGGGGACCTGCTCAAAAAAATTACCGGGGAGGAACTCTCCGTTCAGCCTTTCCTGGATTATCTGGAAGGAAAATACTCGGAGATTTATGGATTTTGATAATTTTCCCCTTACCAGGGATCTGATATATCTGGCCGCTGCCTTTACCGGACTTGCGTTCGGTTTTTTCCTTTCTCTTTTCAAGAGGAATCGTAGCGCCGGTTCCGGAAACCGTTATGTTTCCGCGGCTCTCTTCATGCTTTCCGGAACCTTGATCTGTATTACCGCCGCTCTTCTCGTTTCCCGGGGCAGGGTTTTAACCGGTTTCCCCCTTGTTTTACCCTCGGCGCTAATCGTGCTTCTCTGTGCCCTGGCGGCCCTCTTTCCCAGGGCCTTTGCCTTTCCGCTTTTTCTGGCTGCCGGCCTTCTTATGGTGTGGCTGGCCTTTTCCTTCCTCCGTTTCCCTCTGATTGAGAGATCCGTCCCCCTGGCCCATGTCCGCTACGAGGGGAATAAGAACTATAGTTTCCGTTTTTCGGGACAGGAAGAGGCCATTAAGGGCCTTAATGAAGGCAGCCCCCTTGTTATCGAGGGGGTTTATATCACTTGCGATCCCCTGTATCCGGTAATCGGCGGGGAAACCCGCGGCATGATCACCGGTATCGACAATGCCGGCAAGCGCCTCTATTCCGCTGCCTTTCCCTCCAGTCCCGCCCTCGATCGTTTCTATGATTACCTGCAGTCCGGCGGAAAGGAAGGCCGTTTCGGTATCCGCCGCGAAAACAGGCTTGATGAGGCCCTTGCCGCCGGGCTCTGGGCGCCTGAAATCCCCCTGATTTTTGATGCCGAAGGACTCCACTCTCTTGACAGCGGCCTTCCCGCAAACCCATAGTTAAATATGACCAAAGCAGACAAAATTACTTCCATTAGATTGATTCTGGCACCTTGTTTTGTTGTCATATACTTCCTTCCCCACTGGTTTCCCTCACTGAAAGACAGTTCGGCCTGGACAGTGCCCTGCCTCTGGGCGCTTTTCATCGTTTCCGAGATAAGCGATATGCTGGACGGCATGGTTGCGAGAAAATTCAACGAAGGGAGCGATTTCGGCAGACTTTTTGATCCTTTTGCGGATACCCTTGTACAGGTAAGCTACTTTCTTTGCTTTGTTGTTGACGGAATTCTGCCGGCAGCGCTTTTTTTGGTCGTACTTTACCGGGAATTCGGCATTCTTTTCATCAGAAACCTCATGCTGAAGAAGGGCGTCGCCATGGGAGCCCGCATGGGCGGGAAGATCAAGACCGTTACCTATATCATCGCCGGAATTGCCGCTTTGGCGTCCTCCAGCCTTGGACGTCTTGGCCATGATGCCCTTGTCCCGCCTTTCCGCATTGCCGCCCTGGTTATTTTCAGCATCTCGGTGGTTTTTTCCGTGCTCTCTTTTTTTGATTATGTGAGGGTGTATAAAAAAGCGGGCGTTTGAGTCCGGCTTTTTATAAAAAAACACCCGGGGCGAACCGGGATGTCAATTTTGTGTAAAATTTTTCCCCGGAATCTATTGACACGGTATGTGAAAATATATATATTTGTTTTTGTTCCAAAACTTGTCTGGTTTCGGAACAGCTTCAAACATTCGAGGAATTCGAATTCTTAAAAGCAAAGCTTGAAAAAGCTTGAAGATAGTAGAGTTGTTCTGAAACTTCAGGACTTGCGAGAGGATCAATCGAGTTCTCAAACAAATCTATTGTTTTTTTATCGGTTATTTCTCCCTTTTTAGGGCCTGAGGGCTTGACAGAGTGTGGAGATGAGCGCTAGTATCTGTGAACTTGCCCTAAGGGGCGGGGTTCGGCGCCGG
>JAITES010000103.1 GCA_031281925.1 Treponema sp.
CATAAGGCAGCCGGTCCGGACGGGAAAACACTTGTTTTGTATTGATAAAAAAACAGCATTTCGAGGTTCTGCATCGGACCGAAGGTCCGCACTAACCGAGTTTTGCAAGAAGCTCCTTCTATTCATTCTCCTCTCCTGTGCGTTTTTTTCCTGTTCCTACAGGAAACCTGTACAGTTCCGGGTGAAGGGAACCGGCGGGGAACTTTCCGGTCTCAGCAGGGATGCTGTTGCGGGGCGCATGGATCTATCCCGTTCCGGGGCCCTGCGGTATTCCTTTTCTCTTCCCGGCGGGGTTTCGCTTGAGTTTTCCGGGGGGGGAGTTTCGGCTGCTTTTTCGTACCGTATTTCAGGAGATCTCCGGGAACAGGCTGCCGCGTCCAGAGACTTTCTGGATGCATACAGGCTTGTTCTCCGTTTTGGGGGAGACGCATGGGAATTGCCCTGGAGCTTCCCGTTTGCGGAATCTGAAACCGCAGGATTTCTGCGCTATGTCGTTCCCGTAGAGGGGAACCTTGAGGGTTTCAGCATAGGTCTTGAAATGCGGAACGGGGATCAGCACAGGGGGAAGACGGGTCTTGAAAAAGAGACTTTTTTTCTGGAACTGGAATCGCTGGAATTTACGGAAAGCTGGTTCGGCCTTGATGTTCAAAACAGTATTCCTGCGTTAAGTCCATTTGTTGCCCCGGACGGGGAAGGAAATTTTACGATGGATGTTCCCTCCCGCTGGCGCAGTCCCGGCGGCATGGACTTTTATGCGGCTGTCCGGGAAGGGGAGGGGGGAATTACGCTCAGGGCCGGAGACATGAGTTTTGAGACCGACGCAGAAACACTGTCGATCCCCGCCGGAATGCTGGGGGACAGGCTCTTCCCCCTCAGCCTCCGCGGGGAACTCCGTATCCTTGCCGCAAGCCCTCCGCGGAAAAATCCCTTTCCGGAGCCTCTCCGCGCCGATCCGGGTATAATCCTTCAGTATCCGGAAACATCCTGGCGGGATAAACGCTGCGAAGTTTTCCGCTGGGAAGATTTTCCTTCGATACTGATTTTTGATTTTGCAAACCTGGAACTGCAGGATCTCTTTCTCAAGCGGCTTGCCTTCTTTGTGGAAAAGGCGGGTTTCCGGGGCCGTCTTGCCGCCGATGAAGAGATCCGGAATCTTCACGGCTGGAATGCCCACGATTACCGGGCCGAGGATCTGGCCCGTTTCTTTGAGACCGCCCGTTCTTTGTCCTTCCCCCTGAACAGGGAAGAGAGGGAACTTGAATCCCTGCTCCTCTCCCAGGGAATTATCCGGCGGGAAGGCGGCAGTATCACTGCGGGAGAGGGAGCGATCATTTCGCTTTCCAGGGAATCCCCGGATTATCTGCGTTTCATGTTCATGACCCACGAGGCCTTTCACGGGCTCTTTTTTATTGATGAGGATTTCCGTGATTTCAGCCGCCGCCGCTGGGAAAACCTTGGAGAGGTCCCCCGCCGTTTTATACGTTCCTACTTTGAGTACCAGGCCTATGATGTACGGGATACATATCTTCTGATAAATGAATTCATGGCCTATATTCTGCAGCAGCCTTCGTACCAGGCCCGTAAATATTTTGGCGAAACCCTCGCTTCCAGAATAGACGCTTCACCCTGGCGGAGGGCGGTGCTTCCCGAAAAGGATGAGGAGAACAATACCTGGCCTGAAATCGGGGAGGCCTTTGAAAGGGAGGCTGAAGCCTTTTCGGATTATGTGCGCAGGCGCTGGGGGCTTTCGGCAGGATTTGTGCGGAAGCTACGGATTAGTGTCTATCCATAAAGCCGGTTACTTTATAGACGGACTCGGATTAGAACCCTATTTTGAATCCGGGACGATGGCTTCTCTGTAAATCAGAGAAGCCGAGGCCCGCGTTGTATTGCCGTTCCACTTCCATGGTACTCGGCGGCCCGTGACCGGGAAATACCTGATAGTCTCCGGGGAGAGAGAGGATCTTGTTCCTCAGGGCTGTTATCTGGATCGTCTTGCCGTAGGCGCTGGCGGTGCTTCCTACAAGTCCCGCGCTCAGGGCATCTCCGGTAAAGAGAAAATGGTTCAGCCTGAATACCGCCGAATCGGATGAATGGCCGGGCACGGAGATGACGGCGATACTGAAAGATCCGATTTCCAGAGTGTCTCCGTCCCTGATGATGTTGGCCCTGTTTTTTTGAATCATGTGATTGACCGCATAAATTTCAGGATCGTAGATACGCTTGAGTGTGCGCAGTCCGTGAATATGGTTCGGGTGGTTGTGGGTGACAAGGACCGCCCTGGGTATGTAGTTATTGTTTTCGATGAATTCAAGCATCGGTTCATTCATGGCCCCCGGATCGATGATCACCGCCTCGTTCCCCGTATCGGGCCCGAGAATGTAACAGTTGCTGAAGCCGTAAGTGCAGTAATGGAAAAAGAGTTTCATTCTTCTATTTCCATGACCGATTCGGCAATGTTGGAAGACTTAAACGAAACATTCTCTCTTGTGCTTTGTATGAAGTATGTTTTTTTCAGGTTGCAGTCGATAAAGGTGGTGTTGCTGATCTTTGAATGGATAAAACGGCTGTTGTAGAGATTGGATACATTGAAGCAGCAGTCCGAGATAACCGCTCCGCCGTAATTGACATGAACCAGTTCGGAACCTTCAAAGCTGCAGTTCCGCAGATCCGCCCCGCCAAAAGCGGCAAACTGTATATCCGACCTGGAAAAATCACAGTCCTCAAAACTTGCAAAATCGAAAAAAGTCATTCTGAAAAGGGAACCGGAAAAATTGCAGCTCCTGAATGCGGCCTTTGAAAAATTACAGCAGTAATAGTGACGTTGTGAAAAATCCTTTTTTTCAAAATAGAGTTCTGTAGCGCTGAGATCCTTGACCGTCTTGAGAGAGGCTATCTCCCTCCCAATCCTGCCGGCTTCTTCCCGGGAATCGGCGGCATGAACGGCGCAGATACTTGACCCGGAAATCGCCGCCCTCCCGCATCCTGCGGCACAGGGAATAAAATCAAACATGATATAATGATACTCCGCCATGGCCCTTCTTTCAAGAGTTGTTTGACTTATCCGATAAATCAGTTTTACGAATAAATCTATTCCTTTTTCGTACAACCATGTTATAATAAGGTCATGTGTTGGTATTGCGGAGCGCCGGTAACCGAAGAAGAACCCATTGGACGATCCATGAGATGCGGAACCTGCGGGAAAGATCTCCGCTGCTGCAGGCATTGCCGTTTTTTTGTTGACGGGGACTGTATCGAATCCCAGGGAGAAAACCCTTCCGAAAGAGACAGGGCCAATTTCTGCGACTGGTTTTCCCTTAACTCCATTTTTAGAAAGCCCGGTGAGGGATCGAAAAAGGGACAGGATGCTGCCCGCTCGGCAAAAGCGGAATTTGACAGCCTTTTCGGGTAGCAATGGATAGACGGCCCATTCTTTTTATCGATTCCGGCATCGGCGGAATCCCCTATTGCAGAAATTTCCGGGAGCGCAACCCCGCTGAGACCGTTGTGTACCTGGCGGATCACTTCCATTTTCCCTACGGGAAACGGAGTAAGGAAGAACTCGCTACGATTCTCGGAGCGCTGCTGGAATCCCTTATCGGGGAGTATGATCCCAAAATTTCCGTCATGGTCTGCAATACCGCTTCGGTTTCGGCTCTGGCGGAATTGAGGGAACGTTTTCCCTCTCTGCCTTTTGTGGGTACCGTTCCGGCGATCAAGCCTGCCGTGGAGGGGAGCGCCGGACGCGTGGTGGGAGTGCTGGGAACGGAACGGACCATTGATGATCCCTACATTGCTTCTCTTGCCGGGCGTTACGGCAG
>JAITES010000124.1 GCA_031281925.1 Treponema sp.
AAAAAGAGGAAGACCTCTCCTCCAAGTGCATCCGCGGTGGCCGGAAGCGCGGAAAGATCCATCGCAAGCGCTATGCCCTGTCCTCCCTCTCCGATAAAATCCCTCAGGTTCCAGTGCTGACTCTCCAGCGCGATTACAAGGTCGGGCTTTATTCCCCTGGCGCCCAGGACAGAGAGCGAAGTATCCACGGAAACGATCCTGAAGGGCCTTGAAGAGGGAACAAGAGCCTTCTCCCCAAAATGATCCAGGAGCCTGTCCAGAAAAGGATCCAGTGAAGGCCCTGCTCCCGTTACAAGCACGGGACTTCCGCCATAGGAAAGCCGGGAAAGGGACGGAAAACGGGGAATAAGGGCCAGATTTCTCACGGTATTCAGGGCAAAACGCCGGCCCAGCTTACTTAAGGTGAGGGCGTTACCCCAGTCCAGAGCTATCTCCTGCCTCAGGGCCGCGGCAATTGCGTCGTAGCCTGCCTCATCAAGACGCCAGCCGCCGGAAAGCCGCAGCGCTTCCACCCGCCTGAAACGCCGGCTCCCCCATTGCCGCCGCACAAAAGCGCACACCGCTTCCGGTTCCCTCTCCCCGCAGAGGGCAAGCCGGGAATTTCCGGCCAGGATTTTATCCATATTAAGAATGCTTAAGCTGAAAAGAGCCGGATTGGTTTCCACACAGAGAATGGCGGAATTTTCATCACAGGAGGCAAGACGCTCCAGAAGCAGGGAGAGACCGTAACCGTAGAGCGGGGAAGGGCAGAGCCAGAGAGTCCTCTCCCGGACTTCCACGCTGCCGGCAAGTTTTTCTCCCTGCGAAACAGGGTCCCGCTGGGAGAGGAGACTCAGGCCCTTCCAGGAAACTGAAAAACCCCTGCCGGCCGCCGTTACCTGAAGCCCGTCATCCGGCATCAGCTCATCCGGGCTTAGTTACCGCTGCCGGAAAGGAAGAGTTGACTGTAGGTAAGAATAAAATCGTCTTCCAGTTTGTCACTGCTCATGAAAAACGAACGGATATTCTGGTTGGTAATGCTGCTCATCCAGTAACTCTTGTAGGCTTCCTGAATGTAACCTGTATTGGTTTCATCCGCGGCCTTCTCTTCCAGGGGATAGAGCACCACAATCCTGGAACCGAGAGACAGAGGCCGGGAAGCTGTTTGCAGGGGAGTGGAAAACGCGATTTTCCAGAAATTTTCATTTGAGGAAGCTCCGGAAAGATTCTCAACGGAAAAAGAAGAGAGAGAAGTGAATAACCCCACATCCCCATAGTTGACAGGCAGCGGGCCGAACTGATCCTTCTCCAGGCCCCATTTTTCCGCGGCCGCGTCAAAACCGTCCTCCCCGATATCGGCAATGAAGCGATCGGCTTCCGCGATTGTCCAGTCTTCTATGCGGCTCCGTTCAAAAATATCAATATAGCTGCGGATCTTCTGCAGGATTGACGAATCGTCCGTATCCGCCCGGCGGCATTCCTCTTCCGCCCGGAAGAACGACCAGCTCTTCTCCCCTGTCTTGATGACGCCGCTATAGGCGCCCCGTTCCAGCTTGAGGAGAGTTTCCCGATCCGCGGCCTCGGGAGCCTCGGTATCCAGTTCCCAGGCGAGTTTTATGCCCATGTCGCCGCCCTTGTCCGCGTAGTTGTCCGTAGAATGTTCTCTGGCGGCGTCCTCAAACGTTGAATTTCCCTCCTGAATAGTGCGGAGAATCCCGGCGGCCTCCCGTTCGCCGGAAGTAACGGTAATTCTGGAAAGGTGAGTTACCCGGAATTTGTCCACATTGGCATCCCCGTAGGCCTTGACCTCAGAGTCAGGATAACCGGCAAGGAAGAAGGTAACCATATCAAAAGACCGTACCGGTGAAGACATGAGGCCGATAAATTCGGTTTCCCTGTTTGAAACCCGCAAACCCCCCAGATCGCTGCGGTAATGCTCTTCGGCAATGGAATCCTGAACCTCCCGCCAGAGACTGAGGCGGCTGGTATCGTCCATGCTGCGGTAAAGGGCAGACGAGAACCGGCCGTTTTCCTGGAACTGGGGAAGTTCCGCCACCCTCCGGTCTACCACCGGAGGAGGCGCCTTGTACCCGATTTCTTCCATGGTGTCCAGGATAGCCGTATGGACAACAGCCTCTTCAAAGGCCTGCCGCCAAATCTGAAAATTGTCCGAATCGGTGATCTCCTGCCCTATACTCTGATAGTAGCGGACATAGTTTGCGTAAACCTGGGCAAAGTAGTTATTGGGCACATAATTTATGGGCTTTTTGTTGTATCTGCCGAAGGTTAGATCCGCCTGCCTGCCCATGGCCTCCGGCACAAAGGCGGGAACCAGAACAAAGGCCACAACAACGATTACCAGTATGAAAATAGTCCCTATAAAAATCAGCGGGTTTGCCTTGAACCGCTTGATAAATTCGGATTCCGTTGAATCTTTAGAGTGGGAAACGGTTTTGGTTTCTTTCTTAGGCATAAACACCCCTCAAAATTGTAAGTAAATGACCCGGGACGGCTCAATTATGCCCGGTTGCATAAACCGGTACTAGAGACTAGCATTTTTTGAGCCCGAAGGTAAAGAGCCGCCCCGGAGGCGGCAGCCGGATAGACGACGTTGCGGTTAAAAAATTCTTTAGAATCAAGTCCACGCGCTCACCAAATATTATCGATTATAATCGATAAAAGTCCTATTTTACGGTAAACCATAGGTTATAATCGATAAACACTTGTTTTTCCGGTTTTTATACGATAAGATCAGGGTATGACAGTCAAAAGGGAGCTTTATCTCTCCCAAATCAGGAATTTTACCGGTACTCCGTTTATCAAGATCCTCTGCGGCATCAGGAGATGCGGAAAGTCAAGCATTCTGGAGCTCTTGAAGGAAGAACTTGTCGCTTCCGGCGTGCCGGAAGAAGACATTATTTATATCAACCTGGAATTGTACGGAGCGGAATTCCCCAACCCTTCAGAATTGTCCGCTGAAATAAAAAGCCGCATGGAAGGCAGGGAAAAGGTTTTTGTTCTGCTGGATGAAGTACAACTGCTTGACGGATGGGAACGGGTAGTCAACGCCCTCTTTGCGGGGAAGAAGGCGGATATTTTTATTACCGGTTCCAATTCAGGGCTTCTGTCATCCGAACTGGCAACCCTGCTCTCGGGCCGTTATGTCCAATTTTATATCAGGACCCTCTCCTTTGCCGAGTATATTTCATTCCGCAGGATTCTGGGCGGCGCAAATAGTGCGGGGACGGAGGCTGTGTGGGAATACCTGCGCGTGGGAGGCTTTCCGGGGATCCATTATCTGAAAGACATGAACAGTACTCTTGTGTATAAGGCGGTTGCGGATATTTTTTCCGCTGTTGTTTTGAAGGATGTTTTACAG
>JAITES010000167.1 GCA_031281925.1 Treponema sp.
AAATATCCCAAAGTCCACGATAAAATACAACAGACCCGCCGCCAATCCCCACACAAGGGCGCGGTAGTTTTTATTGGCGATAAGCAGCGCGCAGAAAAAAAAGATAAAAATTGAATCCAGCACAGGATAGGACAAATTCATTGTCCGTGACGCGATAATTCCCATAATGTTGCTTCCCGGTTTATCCGGCCTCCGATGATGTAAAAAGATTTACCCGGTCTTTGTTCCGGGAACACTATTTAACACATATTTTTTATCGGAAGTCAAGGGGCGCATTGCGGTTAAAATTCCCTTCAAAGCCCGGCGGCTTCCTGAAACATGAAAGTAAACGCCGGCGCCCCGGGTTCTTCATCAATTTATTGGCGAATCATCGAAAACATGGTATAATATCACGTTTAAGATTACGATTAAGTTCCTTTGCGGAATACTGGAGAAAAAGGAAGGCTGTAACATGAAAAGCGGAAGAAAAACGGTAATCACGGGCGTCATCCTGATTTTGACTCTTGCCGCATGCAAGGACGTGATGCATAACGATTCGGATATTTCTCCCGACCTTATCGGAAAATGGGAGCTGACTTCTTTTGTTACCAGTTCGGGAACTGTCTACACGATTCCCTGCAAATACTCGTCCAGTGAAATAAACTCCGGGGGCTATGAATTCGGCGAAGATACCCTGACTCATTATCTTAACGGAGAGATTCAGCGGAAGCTGAGGAATCTCTATACGGAGGAAGACAAGCTGTTTGCCGCCAATGCGTCAACGACGACCAAAGATACGGAGTTGGGTTCATGGGTAGTTGAAGGCGACAAACTTAGTATATTTCCCGGCGCTTCCCCATCCAATTCAAATCCCAATCCCAATGCTCCTCCCGTCAGGCCCACCGAAGAAAATATTTTTGTCCGGGTAAGTAAATTCAGCTGGGAGTAAAAATGCTGGTACCGGTTTTTCCCTGAATGCCGTCCTTTGCCTTTTCAAGCAATGTGATGAGGGAAACTCTGCCCGGTTTTGAACGGGCAAAAAGGGCCGCCGCCTGGACTTTGGGGAGCATGGAGCCGGGGGCAAAGTGGCCCTGGCGGATATACTCCTCCGCTTCATCAACCGTCATGCGGTCAAGCTGCCTTTCGTTTTCCCTGCGGAAGTTGATCGACACTTTTTCTACCGCGGTGAGTATGATGAGGGTATCCGCATCGACAAGCCGGGCAAGGAGGCAGCTTGCAAAATCCTTGTCCACAACGGCGGCCGCGCCTTTGAGGTGGTTTCCCTGAACAATCACCGGGATGCCCCCGCCGCCTGAGGCCACCACGATCTGCCCCTCATTGAGGAGGGCCTTTACCACATCCTTTTCCACAATATCTACCGGCATGGGGGAGGCTACCATTCTGCGCCAGCCGCGGCCTGAATCCTCTTTCATCACATAGCCCGCTTCCCTCTCAAGTCTCTTCGCCTCCTCTCCGGTGACAAAGCCCCCGATGGGTTTGCCTGGGTTTTGGAAGGCAGGATCGTTTTCGTCTACAATGGTTTGCGAGATGATCGAAACAACGCCTCTGTCGATGCCCCGGTTCAGCAGTTCTTCCCGGAGGCTGTTCTGAAGATCGTAGCCGATGTAACCCTGGCTCATGGCAACGCACACGGAAAGGGGAATAAAGGGAGTGTGGGCCTCGGACTTTTCCCCTGCCTCAAGCGCCCGCTTGATCATGCCCACCTGCGGGCCGTTGCCGTGACTTATCACCACATCGTGTCCGTCTTCGATGAGATCCGCTATTGCCCTGGCGGTTCCCTTTACCGCCATCATCTGTTCCTTGAGGTTGTCCCCCAGGGCGTTGCCGCCCAACGCAATGACGATGCGCTTTTTCATGTGTCTCTCCGGGCCGCGCTCAAGGGAGTTATTTTGTGTCTGTTCATAAAGCCGGTTCCGCTTTAATCCGTTCCTTTACCGCCCTGCGTACCGCATGGAGAATGTTTTCATAGCCTGTACAACGGCAGAGGTGGCCGGAGAGAAGCTTGCGGAGTTCCTCATCGCTGTAGTCTTTTTTTGAATCGACGATCTCCTTTGCGGACAGGAGGAAACCCGGTGTGCAGAAACCGCACTGTACGGCTCCTTCGTCGATAAAGGCCTGCTGCAGGGCGGACAGTTCCCCGCTCTGTGAAACAAGACCTTCGGTAGTGATAATGTCCTTGCCGTCCGCCCAGACCGCAAGATATATGCATGAATTGAAATTCTCTCCATTTATGATGACATTGCAGGCTCCGCATTCGCCGACTTCGCAGCCTTTCTTGACACTGGTAAGCCGGTATTCATCCCGGAGCATGTCGGTAAGGGAGGCGCGGACATCAACGGCGGTTTCGGTTTCCCTGCCGTTTATCCTGCAGCGGACAAGTTTTATCTGTTTTTTGACGCCGGTATTTCCTGCTTCGTTCACGGTTCGCCTCCTGCGCGGCGCAGCGATTCTGTTATCGCGCGCCTGGCCATTTCTCCGGCAAGCTGAATGCGGAATTCTTTGCTTGCACGCCAACTGCTGCGGGGATTGATGTCCCCGAGGGCAGCCTCCGCGACCAGGTCGATGCTTTGGGCATTTAGCGGTTTCCCTGCCGCTTCTTCCTCCGCGCTTTTTGCCCTGAGGGGGATGGGGCCCGCCACTCCGTAAGCCATGCGGAGTCTTTCTATGTTCCGCCTGTTTTGGGAAAGCTTTACGTTTACCGAACAGCCGAGGGTTGCTATGTCAAGAGCTTCCCTCATGGCGTACTTGATGTAATACCCGAAACAGTTTTCGTAACTTGCTTTGGGGATGATGATTCCCAGCAGCAGTTCCGCCGGGCGGATGCTGGTCTTTCCCGCCGAGACATAGTGTTCCTGTATGGGAGCCTTTCTGATTCCGTCCGGGCCCCTGTATTCCATGACGGCGTCCCAGGCCAGAAGGGTAGAGGCGCTGTCGGCCGATGTAACTCCGTTGCAGACGTTTCCCCCGATAGTAGCGATGTTGCGGAGCTGCGGCCCTCCGATGGTATCGGCGGCTTCGGCAAGAACCGGTATGTGCTTCAGTATCAGGGGATCCCGTGCGATATGGGAAAAACTTGTCAGTGCGCCTATCCACAGGTCATCCCCTTCCATGCGTATCCCCCGCAGTTCATCAAGGCCCTGTATGCTTACAAGGCTTATTCCGGCCAGATCCCCTTCCCGAATCTTGATCAGTACATCGCTTCCCCCGGCGATGATCTTTGCCTCGGGATGCTCCTCCAGTAATTTTATTGCATGATCGACGGATTCCGCTTCGTACAGGGTTTCTATATCATACATAAAAAATCCTCAATATAGTAATCATCAATATAATCAATCCTCAATATAGTTGTTCCTCAATTAATGAGCCCGGCCTTTTTGAATTCTTCAAAAAGAATATGGGTGGTCAGCGGGATACGGTTTACCGCAACTCCTGTCGCGTTGAGCAGTGCGTTACGGATCGCCGGCGCGCAGGGTACGGTCGGCGGTTCTCCCAGGGCCTTTGTGCCGAAGACGCTGGTGGGTTCCCAGTTTTCCACAAACTGCGCCTCCAGCCGGGGATGATCCAGCGTTGTGGGCAGCTTGTAATCCAGGAAGTTTCCGTTGAGCAGTCTTCCTGTTTTTGGATCGTATTTGAATTCTTCAAACATGCCGTAGCCGATGCTCATGCTCATGCCGCCGTGAACCTGCCCTCCGGCAAGCTGGGGATTGATGATCCTGCCCGCATCGTGAACGTTTATCAGGTTGAGCAGGCGCAGCTTCGCCATGGGAATGTCAACTTCAACTTCTGCAAAGGAACAGCCGAAGCTGAATGCGTTGGTCTTGACCTGCGCGGTTCCCTCGGCGGCGAGGTGCTCGGCCTTCTGTTCGCTGTACAGTGTTTCTGTCGCAAGTTCCGCAAGGCTCATGAGCGGCCGGTTGCTGCTGCTTGTAAGTACGATAACGGCATCAACGATGTCAAGATTCTCAACAGGCATGCGGGTGTACTCATGGGCATAGAGGAGGATCTTCTGTTTGAGAAGCGATGCCGTCTGCTTTATCGCGGCGCCTCCGACATAGGTCTGCCTTGAACCGTAGGCGCCTGAACCATAGGGAGTAATATCGGTATCCTGGGTAGAGATCACATGAACATTCTGCCAGGGAATGCCCAGGGTATCCGCGGTAAGCTGGGTAAAGACCGTGTCGGCGCCCTGTCCTATTTCCGTTTCGCCGAGCTGCACCTGAACGCTGCCGTCCTGGTTGAGGATCATCCTGCATGCGGAGATCTCTATGGAGATCGGCCACACGGCAGTATTGTACCAAAAGAGACTCATGCCCACTCCGCGGCGCAGAGGGCCGTTCTGGTTTTGGTAGAGTTTCCGTTTTTCGTCCCAGCCGATATAGGCCTTGCCTTTTTCCACACACTGATGAAATGAATCGAAGTAGTTGATGTTTTTGGTAAAGGGATCCTGCCAGCCTACAGGCATCACGTTCATGAAACGGAACTCCAGAGGATCGAGGCCCAGCCTGAGAGAGAGTTCCTCTATATGGCTTTCAACGGCAAAGAGCGCCTGGGGAGTGCCGTAGCCGCGCATGGCCCCCGCGGTAGCGGTGTTGGTGTATACCGTAAAGAATTCGGTCTTCCTCGCCTTCTCGTCCTGATAAAGCTGGCGGAACACATTGGTTCCCTTTGCGGTAACTCCGTGTCCGTGGGAACCGTAGGCGCCCTGGTTTGAGAGGGCCTTGTAGGAACGCGCAACGATCCTGCCGTTGGGACGCACCCAGCTTGAAAGGAAGATCTTCTCCGCATGCCGCACCCTTGTGGCATAGAAGATCTCCTCCCTGCTGAGTTCCAGTCTTACCGGCCTTCCCCCGGCCGCCTGGGTCAGGAATGCGTTGAGTGGTTCATAGAGGGCATCCTGTTTGTTGCCGAAGCCGCCGCCTATGTAGGGTTTTATGATCCGTACCTTGCCCCAGGGAAGCCCCAGCGCCTGCGCGACAATGCGGCGCACGATATGGGGTATCTGGGTCGAGGACACCACCACGATCCTGCCTGCTTCCATGTACGCAAAGGAAACAACCGGTTCTATGTGGCAGTGCTGAACGATTGGAGTTTCATAAACACTGTCAAAGCGGAGAAGGCCCGGTTCCCTGATTGCCTCTTCAAAGTCTCCGTCTTCAATCACCGTATGCTTGAGTATGTTGTTGGGACAGTTTTCATGAAGGAGAGGGGCGCCTTCGGCCATTGCCTCTTCGGGGCTCAGCAGCGCCGGGTATTCATCATACTCAACCTTGATCGCGTTGAGAGCCCGGGAAGCGGCCACTTCATCCTCCGCAATGACCGCAGCGATATCGTCCCCGTAGAGCCTCACCCTCGTGTTGAGAAGCTTCCTGTCTGTGGGATCCTGATGGGCCGGGTTGGTAGACCAGGGATGCCCCGCCGTGGGGAACTCTATGTCCGGCACATCGAAGCAGCTGAGGATCTTTACCACGCCGGGAATCTTTTCGGCTTCACTAATATCGATCTTCCTGACCAGCCCGTTGGCAATAGTTGAATGAAGCACTTTGGCGACAAGGGCATTCCTGTCCGCGAGGTCTGCGGTGTACTTTGCCCGGCCGGTAACTTTTTCAAAGGCATCTACTCTGGGTATGCTTTGTCCAATGCTCATCTTTGTATCCTTAGGATCCTGTTCCAAAACCTCAGCTTCCGGAACAAACTCTCTAATTAGAGTCTGTCTATAATGTAGACACATTATAGACAGACTACCTTAAAAACCGCATTTGCGTATGCAAATGCAAGGTCTGTCCATAAAGTAACCGACTTTATGGACAGACACTA